>JBIKWQ010000060.1:0-21883 GCA_044356215.1 Bdellovibrionota bacterium
TTAGTACGCTCTTTACCCTGCTCTTGATACCCGGTGCTTAATCCAAGCCTCTTCCATCCAGCCGCTATGTAACACGTGCCGTGATTATCGTTGTACTCCGGATCAACGTATGTCTCTAGAGCAAGTAGGGGTACCCCATATCGGCGCATCCAGTCCTGGCTAATCCTATCTGCCGCTAGTGAGAGCACTTTAGAGGCTAAGTTGGGAATGTTCTGGTATCTCCTTCCTACAAGAAACCTACTGTTGTTGGCGATGTGCTTCCGACGTTGCTTACACTGCTCGGTGCTCCAGCCAATCTCGCTATCGCGCATCCGGTTAAAGTCTGACGGAGCGTCAAAGATCATCACAGCCACTATGTCTCCTCTATGCATAGCAAGATAAAACATACGCGCGCCGATAGCCCTCTTGTATCCAAGGGGGTGATAGCGACTCAGTGCCGTTTCAACATCATCTATGTCGTGCGGGCTCGTTGCAGGTCGTACTTTAATCTCATTTATATCTATCGTGCTCATAGACTTTGCGCTCCTTCGCATGGTCGAGCCTATTTTATTTTCGCTCCTCGGGCAAGTGTTTATAAAAAATATCGATATTTTACGAGGTTAGAGGGGTAGGCTGCGAAGCCCTAAACAAGGAGTACCTACTCACCAGGCAGAACATCGAGGTAGCGAGGTTTTATCTTACGGCTCTACGAGATCTTCGTATCATGACCGGAAAAGTAGCGGGCCGAGCTTGGGAGCGACTCACGCCGAAGGCCGTAGCTCAGGCCTTGAACGAGCGCTTATCAAATGACTCTTGAACCAATAGGCAGCCAGGTGAGCCACATCGTCTAAGGCGCCCTGCTCCTCGAAAAGATGCGTCGCGCCCGGAATAACAGCCAAGCGCTTCTCGCATGTTATCCGCTCCAAGCTCTCCTGATTAAGCGCTAAAACATCACGGTCCTCTGAACCTACTATTAACAAAGTCGCGGCTTGAAGTTGCTTTATTAGCGGCCCGGTCAGATCTGAGCGACCGCCCCTACTCACTACAGCGCCTATCTTACTTTTCATTACCGCGGCCGCCCTAAGGGCCGCGGCCGCGCCCGTGCTAGCCCCGAATAGACCGATCGGCAGATGTCTTATCGTGGCATCACTGTCCACCCAGTGGATCGCCTCAACAAGTCTAGTTGTTAGCAGCGCGATATCAAAACGTTTACTTATAACATATTGCTCATCTTCCGTGAGAAGATCTAACAGCAATGTAACGAAGCCGTGATCCTCCAGCACGCCAGCTACGAACTGATTCCGAGGACTTAAACGGCTACTGCCACTTCCATGCGCGAATATAATCACGCCACGACGATCAAGCGCTCCTGGATACAAAGGCGCGTTGCCCAACTCTCCAGCTAAAGCAACTCCAGCGGCCTGGATCTCAACAGATCTCGAGCGTTTGATCGGATTAGCGATCGCCATAAGACCCCCTTAGAAATACTCCATCTAGCGGGATCCTACTCTCAGTGACCTTAGTTCAGCTATGATCGCGGTCGCTCAGAAAATCTCCCACTATCTTGAGGTACTCCTCCCGATCGGTAATTTGAGGATGATGCGCGCTCGCCTCGAATATGTGGACTCTAGCTCCGGGTACTAGCGACGCGAAATGCTCATGAGCCTCTGGCGTGGCCTCATCGTTTCTTCCACATACAAATAGAGATGGAACGGAGATATTTGGCAAGCGATCGCATAAACTGTAATCCTTAGCAACTCCGGTAATAGTCATCTCATTCGCGCCCCAGACTATCTGATAGGTCTTGTGGTCAGACTCAAGTTCAGAGCGGACGATCGACTCTGGTTTATCATCAAATCCATAGATGTGCTTCTTGATATAGATTGAGTAAGCGTCTATGAAAGCTGGCGACGAACACGCACCGGTCCTTAACCCCTCACGTAGAATCATCTTAGGCATCATAGGCAGCCCCGAAATAAGCCTCTGAGCGTCAGCTATCCAGCGCGGTATATCTATCGACACACACGCGAATACTATCGCTTCTACTCTCTCAGGATGCGCAAGCGCGTACTCACCGGCGATCAAGCCTCCAAATGAGTGTCCTAGCAATCTCATCTTAGGGACCCCTAGCTCAACTCTTAGGGCCTCAAGCTCAGCAACGAATCCGGCGATTGAATGATCTCTTCGGTCTGGACAGCGAGCACGTGAACGACCGCAACCCGCCTGATCGTAGCAAACCACTGGGAACCTCGGGCTCAGGTCGAAAAGAGCCTCGAGGGCATAACTTGTGAATCCTGGCCCTCCGTGTATTGCAACCAATGGCGCTTCGCTGGAATCCCCCTCTTTAACGAAGAAAAGGTCCCCCGCCACTGAACTAACATATCCGTTTTTTCGCATAAAATTAGTAACTACTCCCTAGACTTCATGGTCGTTGCCGTCAATACATATCATTCAATCAACTCTTTTAGGAATCCACTATAAACCTTTCCATTGAGGGGCTGAGGGACTATAATCTGAAGGAAGCGAGGCAAACCCCCTCCCTGCTGCGAAAGCGGATCTTGAGCTGCTCTTCGAATTTTCATGACGAGAAAAAATCCTCAATGTATCTCAGAGGATACATTTCCGGCCTTCGCTAAAGCTACGGCCGGCGAGGATTTTGTCGGACCAGACGTAGCCTTGGCGTAGTCTGGTGCGGTTTTTTCTCATCCCGAAAATCGAATATCAACTCAACCTCCACTTTCTCGCTACGGGCAGGATTTGCCTCGCTTCCTTAAGGAAGCGAGATAATCCCATGGCACAGCTTAACAAAGACCTTCACCTTACCGCTGAGTTTTTAGCTCTGCTTAGATCGGGATTTTATGGTCAAGTTCTCTTCGAAGGCACTTTGGTTGCCCTAAATTCTTCCTTTGCTCCGAACAACTACCTCGATATCGCCCACAAGGCTTTTGACAAGGTAGACTCGTGGATGAAAGACCTTGTAGCCGAGTTGCCGATCTTCTCTGTATCGTGGCAATCACCCGAGACCTTTGACGCCATTTCCGCAATGAACTTCATGCGTGATCTTCGCAAGGATTTTCTATTTATCGTGCCCCCGATTGAATCAGCACTGAGCATGGAAAACCTCTCGCAAGATCGCGAAGCGGTTAAATTGCTAGTCGCTGCTTTAGTGCGATCAGCCGCGACTCGCAACTCTTATGTTGAGAATCTTACCAAGGCATACTCACTTTTAAAGGCGCATGAGATGGCGCAGCAAATTGGTGCTGAGGTCGAGCAATCTCGGGAATACCTGCGGATTACGCGCCTGATTCAAGATAAGTTCATGACCACAGCCGCATTCGACGATCGTCTCTGTGAGCAATTAAGAATCGAGGCTATATTGACCGCCTGCGATTTCAGGGCTCTCGCGCACGACTCGAATATCATGCTCAACGTTTTCTCCAAGGAATTTACCTATGAGATGGTGGATTTTAATCCAGGAGAGGCGGACGATTGGCAATCAAATAAAGTTTCGGCGGTTGCCGCTGGATACTGGCGCGCCTACGGATTCGGGCCCGAGGACTTTTTAGACTGGAAGCGACACGGCATCACCGGGGCTCCATTGGCGGCAAACTGGGCACGTTTCGGATTTACTGCGAACCAGGCTATTGAATGGATTAACGAAGGGGTCCCCCCTATGATAGCTCTAATGTGGCGTTCAGCGGGCTTTCAACCGAAGCGCGCTGCTATCATGCTGTCTCGGGGTATAATCGACCCGGCAAAAGCGCCGCGCCCTGAAGCCATTGAGGATGAGAATCTAAACGAGGATGAGGATCAAAATTAGGGATAGGAATTCCTGGCCACTGCGCATTTCACCACATAATTTGGCAACCTCTCCACTGATTTCTCAAATTTTCTAAGCTCTCGATTTCGCTTACTTCGGTAGTACATCTTATCGCGCGGCGGGGCCAATCTCGTGGCTAGCGAGAAGCTCCTCATCAACTGCTGCTTGTTGACTAATTCCGCGTCGCACGGGAACCGTGTCAATGAACACGTCTCAGCGTTCTCCAAGACGTCAATCAGAAGTCGCGAGATTTGCTTATAACCAGCTCTTAAACGACCTCTGAGGTTAACGTCGTGGCTATTAGCCAAGTTAGGATAAATTGAGGTGCTAATAGGCTCGATAGGCGAGCTTTGGCATGGTCGATTATGCAAAGTGAGCGAAGCCGCTCATGTACCTATAACTACATAAAAATACCGGGTAACTTAAGCACACCAGGAGATTAAATTGATTAGTCAACTAAACCTTTGGCATATATACGATATACTTTGCTAAAAAAGTTTAGCTTTTAGCGGTATACGGGTTGACCGGCTTTGCTAACGCAGTGTATAGATATAAACACCTTAAAGGTCAGGGAAGATTTATCGTGTCGAAAAGAGATTTAACTACCGCTAACAACGAAGAGCTTAACGAGCAAGTGACTAACGCTACCTCACAGCTTAGCGCTATTAAGACGGGACAGCGCGCGGTAGTTTCAGCTATCAAGAGCTGCCCGAAGGACCTATTACACAAATTCGTTTCAATGGGTTTTGTCGCAGGAGCCGAAGTTGAAGTGACTCAACGTGGCTTCTTCGGATCTCCGATTAATATACAGCTTTTAGGATCGGTTCTCTCACTTCGCAGCGCCGAAGCTGCCCATATTCAGGTTCAGCCGCTATAACCTCAAACAAGCGTTAATTTTAAGTCGTGTCGCGCTGTGAACAATCAAGACCCGCAAACACAACGCCACGTCGCGCTAGTTGGCAATCCAAACTGCGGCAAGACAACCTTATTTAACTCGCTGACTGGATCGAATTACAAGGTCGCCAACTATCCCGGCGTTACAGTCGAAAAACGTCAAGGCACTCTAAATGTAAATAACGATTTAACACTTCAACTAATCGATCTTCCGGGAACCTATGCCCTTTCAGGATTAACATTAGATGAGCGCGTAGCAACGCAGTATCTTCAAGGAGAGATCTCTGGATCGCGAAAGCCAGACCTCGTTGTTGCAGTTATTGACGCTTCTAACTTAGAACGGAACCTTTTTATCGTCTCTGAGCTAATCGACACCGGAATCCCTTTAATAGTCGCCCTAAATATGATCGATGTCGCAGAGGAGCGTGGGATAAAGATCTACTCGGATCTACTAGCCCGTCTACTAGACGCCCCTGTGGTTCCAATAGTGGCACGATCAAAACGCGGAATTCAGGATCTCTTAAATTTAATCGCTAAAGAGATTGATAAACCAACAAGCTCACGCCGCGCTCTGGCATGGATTCCAGACTCGCACCCACGCGCGGCGCAGCTAAGAGAGATAGCAATTCCAAGCAAAATAGCATCTCTTGGCCAAGAAGATGATATCACTACTATCGCGACTCTTCGATACGCATGGATCAGACAAATTATATCAAGAGCGATCGTAAATTCCGCCCGCAACAGAAAACGTGTTAGCTCAATCGATGCTATACTTACAAGTAAGATATGGGGTCTTCCACTTCTAGCTTTAATATTTGCCCTTGTTTTTCAATCGATATTTCTCTGGGCCTCCGTGCCGATGGATCTAATAGGGGCAGCTATCGACAAATTAAGTGGTTGGCTATCGCAAACACTTCCTCCAGGTGCGCTAACTGAACTTATAGCGGAAGGAATAGTTCCAGGAGTTGGAAACGTTTTGGTCTTCGTTCCGCAGATAGCCGTCCTCTTCTTTTTCATCGGACTACTAGAGGACTCAGGGTACCTCTCGCGCGCAGCGTTTCTGCTAGATAACTTTATGCGCAAAGTTGGATTGCAAGGACGAGCATTTATCCCCCTTCTCTCCTCTTTTGCTTGCGCCGTTCCGGGGATCCTCGCAACTCGCACTATTCCAACAAGATGGGATAGGTTAACAACTATTATGATAGCGCCATTAATGAGCTGCAGCGCTAGACTTCCAGTCTATACAGTTCTGATAGCGGCGGTAGTTCCCGCAACTAGCTTCGCTGGAATAATATCACTCCAGGGCGCGACTCTCTTCCTGATGTACATGCTTGGCATATTGGGCGCGTGCGTTGTGGCTTTTATTATGAGCCGCGTAGCTAAACGTAAAGAGAGCTGCTTCTTTGTCATGGAGATGCCGCCCCTTAGAATCCCAGTTTTGCGGGTGGTTTTACGTGGCGTGTACGACAGTGTGCTATCTTTTATCAAGAACGCCACGACCGTTATCTTGGCATGCTCGGTGATTATCTGGTTTCTTGCCTCGTATCCAAAGAACGACTTGAATGATGGAGTGGACGCGGCGCGTTACAGCTACGCCGGGAGACTCGGCGCGCTGATTGAGCCCGCGATTAAACCTCTTGGTTTTAACTGGGAGATCGGTTTCGCGATAATAGCATCATTCCCGGCGCGTGAGGTTTTCGTTACCGGGTTATCCACCGTCTTAAACGCTCAAGACGACGGCGATGAGAGCAATTCAAACTTAGTAAATCGTCTCCGCCAGAAGCGCGACCAGGGAACTTTCTCTGGAGCCACCGCGGCAGCGCTGATGGTATTTTATGTCTTTGCCTGTCAGTGCATGTCAACTCTAGCCGTGTGTCGGCGCGAGACTGGCTCGTGGCTCTGGACGGCTGGGATGTTTACGTACATGACAGCGCTGGCGTATTGCGCAGCGCTAGTAACTTACCAGGTTGGGATACGGCTCTTTTAGGAATATAACGAGATGCAAAAGATCTTGGCGTTTGCAGTTCTATTAGCCGCCCTAGCTTTTCTATTAAAACGTTGGCAGAAAAGCTTATTTGGCTCTAAGTCTAAAACCGGATGTGGTGGAGGGTGTGGGTGCAGGGAGGGCGAAAAGGGAAATCGCTAAATAGGCTTTGCATGTTTTTCTCCTAATCCTTCTCCTGCACTTACCACTTCCTCCTTCTCCTCATCCTGCACGGAGGGAGCAAGAGGAGGGGGAGGAGCAGGAGATCAGTGCAAGAGAAAGATAATGAGGGAGGAAAAGAACAACCCCAGCTGCCCTCCCCGCCCCCCCCCTCCTTTTTCTCACCTTCAACCTATGAATTTCCCTCGCTTTAGTGTAGTAAAGTCACAAAATATTAATGACAACCAAGGAGCGAAAGATATGTGGCTCGACCGCGCTATTAAGTGGCTACTGCCCCGAGAAGAACACTTCTTTGACTTACTATCAAAAGGCGCTCGCTGCGCTAGTGAAACTGGCAGGCTTTTGGTTGATTGTGTTTCCGATTCTGATCCAGCTTCTCGCGAGAGGACCATCGCTAGGATCAAGGAGGTTGAGCGCGAAGCTGATCTAATTATCGCCGAGGTTTATAAGGAACTAAATCGCACATTTGTTACACCCATAGATCGCTCGGATATTTATAATCTAGGATCAGAGCTGGAGAGCATCACCGACGAGGCTTGCTCAACGGCGCTACAGATCCCCATTCACGCCATCGACGAGCTGCCACAGGGAAGCCTCGAGTTCGCTAAGCTTATTCAGAGCGCCACGCAGGAGATAGTTGAGGCTGTTGGGCAGATCCGCTCTAAGCACGGGCACCTAAAGATTCGCAAGCATTGCAAAACTATTAAAAGCTACGAGGATCAGGGAGATCAAGTCTTTCGTGAGCAGATGGCGCGTATGTTTAAAAATGAGACCAATGCTATTAATCTTTTAAAGAACAAGGAATTTCTGGAAGGGCTAGAGCGCACGCTAGATCTATGTGACGATGTTGGAAGCGCCCTTTCAACTATCGTAATTAAAAACTCTTAAACAAAACCTTCAGAGACATGCTACTAACTCTAGTTATCACCGTTATTATCGTCGCTCTAATCTTCGATTTTATTAACGGCTTCCACGATACAGCTAACGCCATCGCCACCGTGGTTAGCACAGGGGTGCTGCCGCTAAGAACAGCTATCATGTTAGCGGCGGTTTTGAACTTCGTCGGCGCGCTAACCGGCACCGCCGTAGCTAGCACTATCGGTAAGGGTATTATTACCCCAAGCACGATAACCCTCGTTGTTGTTCTATCGGCGCTGATCGGGGCGATCTTCTGGAATCTCTTCACCTGGTATTATGGAATTCCCTCATCTTCATCACACGCAATGGTAGGTGGGATTATTGGCGCCGGCGTCGCTCACAGTGGATTTAGCTCGATACAGGGCCCGGGAATGACAAAGATCTTCTTTAGCTTGATCCTTAGCCCAGTCGCTGGAATGTTGATCGCTTTCATTTTGATGCTCGCACTATACTGGGCCTTTAGAAGAGCCGCGCCCGTAGCCGTTTCAGGACTTTTTAGAAAGCTTCAGATGCTCTCTGCTGGATTTATGGCGCTATCCCACGGAAGTAATGATGCTCAGAAAACTATGGGTGTAATCACTATGGCACTTGTTGCGTACGGGTCCGTTACCATGACTGGATCAAAGTTAGTTGTGCCGACCTGGGTTATCTTGGCCAGCGCAGCGGCGATGGGGCTAGGCACCGCGGCCGGTGGAGTTCGTATTATCAAAACACTAGGCACAAAAATTATCGATCTTAAGCCAGTGCACGGATTCGCAGCAGAAACAGCGACTGCTGGAGTTATCTTAACTGCTTCGCATTTTGGATTACCTGTATCGACTACACACTGCATCAGCGGATCTATACTTGGGGTAGGCGCGAGCCAGAGCGTGTCAGCCGTTCGGTGGGGAATTACTGTAAAGATCTTGTGGGCCTGGGTACTAACGATCCCAGTGAGCGCGATTAGCGCTTTTCTTTGTTACTTGCTGGCTTCGTGGGTTACTGGGCAGGTGTAGGCTACCGCCCCCGATAAACACCACGCTCCAAACAATACCGCGCGACCTCTGCCGGCAATAACCCTGCACAAGGATCGCCACTAGCTAGCCTGCGACGGAGCTCAGTACTTGAAACATCAATCGCTAAATCTCCCAACTCAGGGAGCCACTCAAGTCGCCAATCGGAAGCTAATTTACTCTCTGTCTTATCACCTGGCCGCTTCACCACTATAAAGCTGACCTCATCTTTTAGCTCAGACGCCTTATACCAATTCGGCAGGTCTTTAATTAACTCACTCCCGATAACAAAAACGATCTCGCTTTCTGGATAAACAACTTTAAAGTATCGCGCCAAATCAATAGACGAAAAACCGGCGGCGCCGCTAACCTGAGCGTCGCTCGCACTTACTTTTGTTGATTCACTAAAGTTAGCGGCTACTCCGAGCTTACATATATTTAATCTATCAACAGCTCCAGAGAGAGCTAATTTATCTGGGCGCGCACCACTTGGGACCACCACTACCTGTTTAATATCAGAGAGTCTTAAAAGTAGTTTTATTACAGCTACATGTCCGTTATGAAACGGATCAAACGCTCCGCCAAATATAACTACGCGCTCACGCGCCTGATTGTCGACAGTTGAGTAGCTCATTATTTTCTTCGAGAACTACCTCTTTTCGTGCGCTCTTTTTTAACCGCCTCGCGAAGCTCATCAAGCTCCCTACTAAATCCCCCTGATAAGATCGGAAATCTGCACCAGGTCTTAGGATCGACATTTTCGTCATCAACGTGAAAGCTTGGCGCATAACGCTCACGTTTCCACTGACTAGCGCTCCAGAGTTTAAAGAAACGCTCAACCCAACTAGCAAGCTCTTCAGCCTTATAACGGCCGCGATTATGTGCTACTACAGATCGCCAAACCTGAACTGGAGTTAGCTTATCCCGGATTGCCGCTCTCTCAATCTGATCTAGCACAATATAAGGCATCAGATCGCCCTCATCGGTTTGCTTAGCGCTCTGCGGCCTTAGCTCCGCAGTTGGGGCTTGCACCTTAACTAACTTAAGCGAGCTAAACGGTCGCAGATCCGCTGGCCCCTTAATCTCTAACCACTGAAGCCACTCACGTAGATAAGCTTTATCGATCCCACCAAGTGGGGCTAAACCACCACTACTATCGCCATCCATTGTCGCGTAACCAACCGCGGCTTCGCTACGATTACTTGTTGTTAACAACAGGGCGCGCTTTAGATTCGCTATTAACCACACTGACGGAGATCTAACACGCGCCTGGATGTTTTGTAGCGCCAGATCGTGCTCTTTCCACGACAATTTTAGCCCCATACCGCGCTCTATTAACTGCGTGTATCCAGAAACCAACGGATCTATATCTAAGTCGTAAAATGTCGAGCCCACATCTTGCGCGACACTCTTTGCCGCTTTGTGAGTTACTTTTGAGCTGTTCTTAGTCGCCTGATAAACGCAAGTTAAGATCTCCTTAATAAGATCGCGCTCGCTTTTTATATTCTTTATCCAAGGAATGTAACTTAAAAGTGACTTTAGCTCAGCTAATCCGAGCTCTTTCACAGCGCCTTTAACCATTAACGCCACAAGGCAGCTAACTGCACTAGAATCAACTCCTCCACTAAGAGAGACAACAAAGCCTTGGTTTTTACTCTTTCTTAAATAATCAAAGAGGCCAAGTGCGATTACCCTTGAGAACTCTTCGTGCTTTTTCTCGATACCAACTTTACTTTCCCAATCCGGTAAAAAACCCGTTTCTCCGATTCGACCAAATTCACTCTCTCGCAGCGATAAATCAGCAATTCTCACAATACGATTAGCCGCATCTAGTGTAGGTCTAAAGCCAGTTAGCCTGCGTCTTACAAGTCTAGAGCGCGCTATATCACAGGTTGCTGTTGTTACCTTACGCCCTGAATACGAGAATCGCGGCCCTTGAGCTAGGATCTCCCCGTGTGAGGCTATAAATGCATCGCCATCGTAGATAGCTCGCCCAGCCTCACATCCCAGAAGGTTCGCGTAGACATAGGCTGCTCCACACGCTCTTGAACCTTCAAGTATAAAACGTTTGCGGATCTCCTGCTTACCAAAAGCGAAGTGACTAGCGCTTGGATTTAGAATCAGATCGACCCCGTGTTGAGCCAGGGCGAATCCGGGGCGCTCCGCTACCCAGGCATCCTCACAGATCTCAAATCCGATCCGAGTACCATCTATCTCAAAGAGGAGATCACCAACTGGGAGCTTCTCTTCACCTATCTCAATCTCACTAACAACTCGCGCGGGCCACGGCTTAAACCACCTGGGCTCGTAGTGCAGACCATCGCCAGCTAAATTCTGCTTGGCTACAAAACCTCGCAGCGCGCCGTCAACAGCGACACCTACAACGTTGTAAACCACTCCTTGCACTGTGAGCGGCATTCCGAAGTTAACAAAGAGCCCTTTAGTATCTTTAGCTAACTCTTGCGCATACTGAAGAGCGGTTTCTGTAGTCCCCTCGCTGTGAAATGCATCCTCGCAGCCATATCCAGTGATACAAAGCTCAGGCAAGCAGAGCACCCGCGCCCCAGCAGCGCGCGCAAGCTTGATAGCTTGACGGATATTACGCGCGTTGTCGTCCCAGGCGAGCGGGGTCTGATTGAGAGCCGCCGCTGCCACCTTGATCACGGTCATATTAAAACCCTGCTACAAAATTCACCGAGTGACCCCTATAAGTTACCGTAATTAATATCGGCTAATTTCAAATAACTAAAGAGGCTTAGCTTTCTAATCTACCCCAATTTAGGCTAAATGAAACAAATCTTGTCTTATAACGGCGCAACTTGCGCCGTTATTGAACAAAAGCTCGCCTATGCTAGGTTTTACCCGCCCCATTAGGTTTATCATTTACTCCCGTCCCCATCCTAGAGTAGCCTCTTGGCTATGAGCACAGAAACTATAACCACCGAGAAAAAACTGATTAATATCCCCTTATTAATAGAGAGAGCCAAGCTGGTCATACTCTCACCCAAGGAGTGCTGGCAGAAGATCTCAAATGAAAACACACCTCCCAAGGAGCTGGTGCAATCTATCGTAACACCACTATTAGTTCTTAGTGTCGTGTTATCTGTAGTTGGCTTGCAGGTATTTGGTATCTACATGGGGCCTCTCGGAACATGGCGCCCTCCGCTTTTTCCGCACCTCTTCTCTCAGATAGGATTTGCGATTATTAGCGTTGTAATGCTGTATGTATCATCTTTTATAGTTCAAAAGTTAGCGGGCCTCTTTCATGGAACAGCGACACCTGAGCGCGCATTTAGTCTAGTTACTCACGCTGTGCTTCCAATGATGGTTGGTAATCTTCTAGCGTTTTATCCGATCTTAGGAATTCTCGGTCTAGTTTTTACAGTGATCTCAGTTATAGCCCTTTATCACGGCATTCCCGCGATGACTACTGTCGCACCAAACAAAACCCTAGGTTTCATCGCGGCGTATATCTGCATAATGATACTAGCGTCGCTTGTGATCTACGGACTGGCCGCATTTGTGGTTCCTCTGCCACAGCCGCCGCTGATGTCGTAGGGAAGACCGGCAAAACCTCGCTTACGCGATGTTTTGTTAGAAACGGCGCTTTCGCGGCGCACGCAAAAACTCACGTAAGCGAGGTTTTGCCCCGTCTCCTTAGAGTTCATCCCACTACTTCCCAGACCTCTCGCCCTCAATCTTCTCTCCCTCCACTAACGCCTCATCCCAGCCACCACCAAGCGCCTTAAAGAGCGAGACAAGCGAGGTTAAGAGCTCAGTTTGACTCTGAGCTAATTCAAGTTGAGTTGTCAGTCCAACACGCTGCGCGTCAAGTACAGGTAAGAGATCAACTAATCCGTTCTCGTATTGAGTTCTAGCTATCTGCACCGCTCTGGTGCTGTTTTTAACACTATCTGATAAGAGATCTCTTCTCTGCCTAGAGGCTGAGAACTGCGCTAATGCTGACTCTGTATCTTCAAGCGCCGTTAAAACCGATTGTTCATACTGTGCCAAAGCGCCATCACGGATAGCTTTAGCTTGATCGATATTGGCGAAAACTCGGCCAAGATTAAACGCTGGCCAAGAGATACTAGGCAAGATTCGATAAAAATCATTATCTCCCGATGATATGCCGCTAACTGTCGAGGCTTGATAACCGATCGATCCGTTAAAGACTACCTTAGGAAAGAGATCGCCGGTCGCCACACCTATTCCAGCGGTCGCGGCGGCTAAACGTGCCTCAGCGGCGCGGATATCTGGCCTACGTTTTAAAAGTCCTGCAGGATCTCCAATAGTAATAGGCCCTGCGTAAACTGGAAGCGCCTTCTTCTTTGATAGCTCAGGGTCTATCTGACTCGGCTGCTTTCCACACAGAACAGCTAATCTATACAGCGCCCCTTGAGCGCGCGCCTCTAAACTTGGCACTGCCGCCAACGTATTTGATAACTGAGCTCTTGCTCGCACCACATCAAACTCAGTTGACTGACCACCTTTAAAGAGAGCGTGTGCTATCTTTACCACCTGCTCTTGGGTCTTAGCATTCTCTTTGGCGACCTCAATTTGCTGCTGCGTGCCCCTTAGGATAAAATAATTACGCGCCACTTCGCTAATAACTATCCGAACACCATCACGTAGATCCGCCACTGCCGCAGCACTCTCCGCGTCACGCGCCTCAACACCTCTACGCACTCGCCCAAATAGATCTAGCTCCCAAAAAGCATCGAAACCAGCTCCGTAGAACTCATTTGTTATGTGAGAGCGAGCTGCCTGAAAAGCATTGCCCGCAAACGTTGATGTGGGGATCCTTGTTCGTGCGTAATTGCCCTCTGCCGTTACTGTTGGGAAGAGATCTAAAAAAGACTCCCTCCTTACTGCTCTTGCCTGATTTACTCTAGCCAGTGCGCTATCTAGATCGCGGTTTGCTCTAACCGCCTCAGTGATTAGCTTATCTAATTCAGGGTCTCTAAAGCTAGACCACCACTTGTCACCTTTAAACTCGTTATTATCTGCGGCGGCTTTGGCTGCTTCATTAAAGTTGGCTGCAACCTCCGTCTTGGGGGGCTCAAAATCCGGACCAACGGCACAGCCGCCGGCTAAAAACGCAACAAATATAAGAACCGGGATACTACGCCTCATAACGCCAACAGATCACTTAATTACCTCTTTAGGTCTTGAAATACAAACGTAGAGCACAGGTACCACAAAAAGGGTAAATGCGGTACCGATGATCATTCCAGTCACTAAAGTTATTCCGATACTGTTACGCGCAGCGGCTCCAGCACCCGTGGCGATAACTAGCGGGAAATGGCCGACAACCGTCGCCACAGATGTCATTAATATCGGCCTTAATCGAGTTATACACGCCTGTATCACCGCCTCAACCTTCGACAACCCGTGCTCGATCTGCGCTGTGTTAGCGAACTCAACTATTAATATGCCGTTTTTAGCTATCAAACCAACGAGGGTAACAAGACCCACCTGAGAGTAGATATTTAAAGAGGTCATTCCTAAAAACACAAACAAGAGCGCCCCGGCGAGAGCCAGAGGCACAGAACCAGCCAAAATCACCAACGGATCAATAAAGCTCTCAAACTGAGCGGCTAAGACTAAAAATATCACCACTAAGGCTAAAAGAAGCGTACCGGTCATACTCTTTGACTCGCGGCGTAGCTGTCTCGATTCACCGGCGTAATCGATTAAGTAATTTGACGGCAGTATCTCCTTAGCCTTCTCCTCAAGTACAGAGAGCGCCTCGTTTAAACTCACCCCAGGCACGATCGCGCCCTGAATCTTAGCTGAGTTTAACTGTTGAAAACGGTTTAGCTGTCTTGGCTGAGTTGAGTTGGAGATCGAAGCCACGCTCGCTAATGGAATCAGTGAGCCTCCTGGACCCCTTACATGAAGAGCTAGAAGCTGTTCTGGATTTAGTCGCTCTCGGCGCTCGACCTGCGGAATCACCCGGTAGCTCTTCCCCTGTATCGAGAAGCGATTAACGTAATTACCACCAACAAAAGTAGCTAGATCCTCACCGATATTGGCTAACGACATCCCCATCGCGTTAGCCTTATCACGATCTATTACCACCTCTCCGCGTGGTTGATCGTATTTCAGATCGCTATCAGCGAACATAAATTTACCACTCGCGAACGCCGCCCCCACTAGCTGCTCGGCGTAGCCAACAACCTCATCGTGCTCGGCTGTTGATGAGATAACCATCTCAACCGGGAAATCACTCCCTCCTGGAAGAGCAGGCTTAGTGGTCACGATCACACGCGCCCCAGGTATAGCGCCTACTTTTCCCCACAATTCAGGCTCAATATCAAAGATAGTTCGCTTACGCTCACTCCACGGTTTAGTAACTAAACCAGAGAAACCAAATCCTGGGCCGGTTAACTGAAACGCGCCGCGGTACTCCGGCACAGATTTATAAGCCTCGAAGACCTGACTTGTTGAAAGCCGCATCTGCTCAATAGTCGCCTCTGGTGGGCCCTGCACGATTCCAAAGAGCACACCTTGGTCCTCACGAGGGGCTAACTCCTTCATTGAGAAGAGATAAAGCGGAACCAAAAGTAGCGTTATAAAAACCGCGCACGTCACCACCGCCGCCCGATACTTAAAGATTGATCTAAGTTTAAGCTCATACCAACTCTTAAAGTTATTTAGCCAATGCTCAACCGCTAATTTAACCTTGTTATCGGCGACCCCACCTACTGGAATGAGCTTTGATGACATCATCGGAGAGAGCGTAATAGCTACTAGCCCAGAGATAATAACAGCGCCAGATAAAGTTAAAGCGAACTCCTTAAAGAGCGCTCCTGTTAAACCACCCTGAAAACCTATCGGCGCGTAAACCGCCGCCAATGTGATCGTCATCGCTATCGTCGGCCCGATTAACTCGCGCGCCGCAGTAATCGCCGCCTCTAGTGGCGCTTGCCCATCGCGGATGTGGCGCTCAACGTTCTCTAGCATCACAATCGCGTCATCAACCACTAATCCCACCGCTAATACGATCGCTAAAAGCGTTAAGAGATTAATGGTAAAACCAAACGCCAACATAATCGCCGTGGCGCCAATTAAAGAGAGCGGTATCGCTACGATCGGAACTAATACAGATCTAAAAGAGCCGATAAAGAGATAAATTACCAAGATAACGATGATAATCGTCTCGGTTAGAGTCTTTAATACATCAGAGATAGCGTCCTCTATATATTTGGTCGCGTCGTATGGCACGGTGAGCGTCGCGCCACTGGGGAGATTTCGCTCGATCTCTGGAAGAACTTTTCTTACGTTATCGATCACCTCTAGCGAATTAGCATTTGGCAGAACCCAAACCCCCATAAATGTGGCTCGCTTACCGTTAAAGAGAACCTCCTCATCGTAGCTCTCAGCCCCTAGAACCACATCTGCTATATCCTCAAGCTTAACAACAGAGGCGCCCTTCTTAGCGACAACTAACTTCTTAAACTCATCGGCGCTCTTAAGATCGGTGTTAGCAACTAAGCTCGCGGTGACTAGAGCACCCTTAGTGTTACCAACCGCCGAGAGAAAGTTATTTCTTGAGAGCGCCTGCCTTACATCCGCCGCGCTTATGCCTAGTGCGGCCATCCGGTCGGACTTCATCCAGACACGCATCGCGAAGGTTCTTCCGCCTAAAACATCGGCGCGCTGAACCCCTGGAACCGTTGATAACTGCGGTTGGACAACTCTCGTTAAATACTCAGTAAGTTGATTAGCCTCCATATCAGGAGAGGCGAAGCCGATATACATCGCGGCGAATCGATTATCGCTACTCTCTACCTCAATAATCGGCGACTCAGCCTCAGGGGGGAGCTCGCTCCGTACCTGAGCGACCTTAGCTTGGATCTGTGTAAGTGCCGCGTTAACATCGAAGTTTAATCTAAGGTGCGCGATAATCTCGCTTAATCCCTGCTTGCTACTTGATTCGATATAATCAATACCGTCAGCGCTCGCTATAACACGCTCTAACGGAGCTGATATGTAACCTCTGACCAGATCCGCTGGGGCGCCGATATATGCCGTGCGCACCTTTACTATGGCGCTATCGCTCTTTGGAAACTGAGTTACCGAGAGGCTCCTGATAGCTTGATAACCCGCCAACAGGATTAGCACGTTAAGGCAGATAGCCAGAACGGGGCGCTTAATAAATATATCTGTTATCCTCATGGTCCTTACCGCTTAGGAGTTCTTAACTTCAGGATCTATCTTAGCTGGCACGCTTAGATCGCCTCGAGGAATTACCATCGCGCCGGGCCTAAGTTTAAACGTTCCTAAAGTTACAACTTCATCACCTACGTTAACGCCACTTAATACCCCGACGAAATCTCCGCGCCTTGAGCCTAACTGAACGATCTGTTGACGCGCCTCGCGTGGTGTTGGCTTGCCAGATGGAGCGGCTTCAGCTCCCTCTTGGGCTTTAACGATATAAACTGAGTTACCGTAAGGGGCGTAGCGAACACTGGTGACCGGCAAAACGATCACATCGCGCGCCTCACCTAGCTCAATAACTACTTCGCCAAACATTCCAGGGAGTAGCGCCTCATCGCTGTTTTCAATAGTCGCTTGAGCCTCCACAGCGCGGGTGATCTCGTTTATATTAGGGTTAACCGCTGTAACTTTCCCCTGAAACACCCTGCCAGGAAACGCGTCGACAGTTATCTTCACCGACTCTTGAGAACCTCTAAGCGCTGGGGCGATCTGTTGCGGCACAGAGAAATTAAAATGGATCGGATCAACTGAGTATAACGGAACAAGTGGAGTTCCCGCTGTCACATACTGACTTAAATTTACCGCGCGGATTCCAGCCCGGCCAGAAAACGGAGCCAAGATAGTCTTACGATCGATTACCCCCTTAATTGATCTTACCTCAGCCTCCGCCTGTTTAGCGCGCGCCTGCGCGTCCTCATAATTAGCCGCTGATACAGCGCTCTGGGTTCTTAAAGTTTGCGCGCGCGCTAAGTTCTGCTTAGCTAGATCTAAACGAGCCAGAGCTCCTTGAAGATTAGCCTCCTCTACTGAGCGATCTAACTCTATTAAAGACTGCCCCTCTTGAACCCGATTACCCGACTCGAAACCGATTCGAACTACATTTCCCGATTCCTGAGTGCTTAGAGTAGCTCCTTTAACAGCGGCGAATGAGCCAACAGTTGTAAAAGTATCACGCCACTTCTCGCTAGTAGCCTTTACCGTAGTGACCGCCTCTGGAGGTGGGCCGTGTCGCTTCCCTTCAGCGATCGCGCGGGCGATCTGCACCCCCTTAATAACAGCGAGCACCAGGGTCAATACGAGCATAGCCCCAAGCGCTAACGCGACCTGGCCCCTATTTGTTTGGGAGATGTTTTTGATTGTAGTTTTGTTTAGCATAGATATATTTTCACAAAATCTCTTTTAGGCCCTCTTGCCAAGGCATAAATTTAATGGCTCCACGCGAGAACTGCCTCTTATCACGACTAAGCACGACCCCCGTAACTCCGCCATCAGCATCAATTAATCTCTCAAAGCCCCTTAGATCGACTGCTTCAATATTGTCGCTCGCTTTTATCTCAACAAAGATCGGAGCCTGCCCCGGCTTTTCAACAATCAAGTCCACCTCTAGCCCATCCTTGGTGCGGAGATAAGAGAGTTTCGCCCGTTTTCTTCTATACTCATTCCTTCTCACCGCTTCGAGAATTATGAAATGCTCAAAGGCCCGCCCATAAAGCGAACTACCCGGGATAAGTTTAGCTATTGAGAATCGATCAACAGCTCGCTTGATTCCTAGATCAAAGAGATAGAATTTGGGGCTTTGAAGTTGCTGTTTTCTGACTGATTTGTCAAAGCTCGGGAGTCTAAATCCTATTAAGGTCTCCTCCAAAATCTCAAAGTAAGTTCGGATAGTCGTGTCATCAGCGCGAACTTCGCGAGATAGCTTGGCGTAATTGATCGGCTCCCCGTTAAGCTGTCCTGTCAGATCTAAAAAAGTTCTAAAAGGTGTAACGTTACGAACAAGCTGCTCGGCGACAACCTCCTCCCTAAGATATGTATCTACATAGGAAGATAAAAATAGCTCACGCTCCTCATCTGTTTTAAGCGCTACGGTCTTCGGCAATGCCCCCCATAGGAGGGTCTCATCCAATGAGAACTCACTCCCCAGCTCGGTCCATGTGAACGGGAACAGATGATATACAAAAGCTCTTCCCGCAAGCAGATTGGCACCCCCTCGACGCAGCTTGCGGGCACTCGAGCCTGTTAACGCGAATTTAATCTTAGTACTCTCGATCAACTGATGCGCGATATCGAGCAATTTGGGAGCTCTCTGCACCTCGTCGATGACTACCCACTCGGGCTCGCTTTGAAGTTCAGAGATCCGTTGCCTCAAGAGCTCGGGACGGCGATTAAACTCATACTCCTGATTGGGATCCAGAAGGTCCACCCACAGAGCTGAAGTTTTGGAAAAAAGCTCCTTAAGTAGCCTTGTTTTGCCAGTTCCCCTCGAACCAAAGAGAAGAAAACTGTTTCCTGTCAGTATGTTAAGCTCTCTGGCGATCATGCCCCGAATTTATCGCACATATTCGGGGTGTGGTCAATTTTATTATGAGGCGCCGCTTCCTCTCGCGCTGCCGCGCACTAAAACCTAAAAAGTCTGTTCGATAACTGAACATGCAGTTGTTTGATTTACCAACATATGCCACAATACTTTTACTAACTGGAGGTTAAAAATGAAGCCGGACAGCGACAATGAACTAAGCGAGATCATCCAAGAGCAGCGGACCAAGAGGTACTGGTCGCAGGATCAACTCGCTACAGAGCTTGGAGTATCTCGCTCAGCAATCTCTCAAATTGAAAACGGAGAGAGAGGGGTCTCCAGCGCCGAGCTAAAGAGGCTTAGTGAGGTCTTTGGCGTTACAGCCGACTTTCTCTTGGGGCTAGAGAGCGAGCCGGAGGTGATATTAGGCGATCCTCCCAAGAAAAAAAGCAATCACCTACCCGAGAGGATATCGGTCCCATACCATCGAATCGAAAAATTTAAGAATGTTCTTCTGTATCTATTAGAAAGATGTGGTGGCAAGCCGAACATCGGTGAAACAGTTCTTTACAAATTACTCTACTTCGCGGACTTTAATTTTTACGAGCTCTATGAAGAGCATATGACAGGCGCCACGTACCGCAAACTCCAGTATGGCCCCGTACCTCGTGAGTTTGGTGAGATCGTTAAAGAGATGATACGTCGTAAAGACCTGACTTCCGTTAAAGATAGCTTCTATGGATATCCTCAAACTCGCTATATCCCACTTAAAAAAGCCGACCTGAATCAACTAACCGCCGCCGAGAAGACCGTGCTAGACAGCGTGGTTGAAAGGCTCTCAGATAAAAGCGCTAAGTGGCTTAGTGATTATTCACACGAGGATATCCCCTGGAAAGCGACCGCTGAAAAGGATGTGATTGATTACGAATTAGTTTTCTATCGCACACCGGCGTACTCGGTGAGAGATGATAACAGCGACGAGCAATAACCAGGGAGCATTTATCTGCCATGGAGTTCGACGAACTGCCAGAGTTCCAGCGAGATCTGAAGCAACTCTTAAAAAAATACCGCACCTTGAAAGACGACCTTGAAGTATTAAAAAAGGTCTTAGCCGTGGCTTCACACCCCCAACCACCCCTGTCATATAGAATCCCTGGCTTTGGATTTGAATCTCCAATTATCGTAAAAATAAAAAAATTCGCGAGTCGGTCCCTTAAAGGCAAGGGCTCCAACACAGGCTTTCGTATAATTTACGCCTATCACCAACGAGAACAGCGGATTCAGTTTGTACAGATGTATTTCAAAGCTGATAACGCTAATGAAGAGAGGGAGCGTATTCTGCGGTATTTTTGAGGCAACGAGGCGAAAATCTCTGTCTCGTTATTTCTTCTTATTCTTTGCGGCCCACCGAGCTTTGTGATGAAATACAGCCACCCGCTAACCTACTCGCTTATGTCCCTAAACTGGCTCTTTCTTGATTTAAACTCCTACTTCGCCTCGGTTGAGCAAGCCGAGCGGCCAGAGCTACAGGGACGGCCAGTCGCTGTTGTGCCGATGCTCGCCGACACAACTTGCTGCCTCGCCGCTAGCTACCCGGCGAAACACCGCGGAGTAAAAACAGGCACGACGATCCGCGACGCTAAAAGGCTCTGTCCAGGTATAGTTTTTATTGAGGCCGACCACAGAAAATACATCCGCTATCACAAACGAATTCTTGAGGCGGTCGATCAACACCTACCGATAAAAAAAGTTCTCTCAATCGATGAGATGGCTTGCGAGCTAATAGGAAGTGAGCGACTTGAAGAGAACGCGCGCGCTAAGGCTGCCGCGATAAAAGCCGAGATAACTCAAGGAATAAGCCCAGCGCTTACCTGCTCGGTCGGGATAGCTCCCAATCGCTACCTAGCAAAAGTCGCCAGTGATATGCAAAAACCTGACGGCCTCACGGTTATACATCAACACGAGATAATTGAGCGCCTATCAAAATTAGAGCCGCGAGATTTTCCAGGTGTTGGCCCCCGCATGGAGGAACGCTTTCACGCCAAGAGGTGTTACACAGCGAGGCAGATGTTTCAGATCCCCATCTCTGAGATGACTGAGATCTGGGGTGGAATTAACGGCGAGAGGTTTTTTTATTTAATCAGGGGACAGAACCTCCCAGAGATCGACACCAAACGATCATCAATTAGCCACTCAAAGGTTTTACCACCAGACGCCAGATCCCTTGAAGCCGCGTGGCCGGTCGCCGTGCGGCTATTAACCAAAGCGTGCACGCGTCTACGTGACGAGGGATTTTACTCAAAAGAGGTGTGGTTATCATTAAAGTTTCAGCACCGAGATCCATCTGAACGCACATGGCACGCCAAGGCTAAGTATTTTGAGACCCAAGATAGCCTCACTATTATAGATGAGTTAACCAAGCTGTGGGCCACAGCCCCGCGGCGAGCGGTGTTAAGAGTAGGGGTAGCTTTAGCTGACTATTACCCACATTTTCCAACCATAGATTCATAGAGTTCAGTCATAGAGGCTAGTCGTTGCCAGCCGCGCCACAAAGCGGTGCAACCGGGAGGTGGATCGAGTCTCCTTGAGAGATG
>JBIKWQ010000061.1:0-21751 GCA_044356215.1 Bdellovibrionota bacterium
TTCAGAAGTTCAGAAGTTCAGAAGTTCAGAAGTTCAGAAGTTCAGAAGTTCAGAAGTTCAGAAGTTCAGAAGTTCAGAAGTTCAGAAGTTCAGAAGTTCAGAAGTTCAGAAGTTGTGTCAAGTAGCTCGCAAGCTGCAGGACATCTTGCACCAGACAACCCTACACAGCCTAAACTATCTAGACAACCACAGAACTGTGAAACTTAATCCCCTTTAGTGCATCTTTGGGGCTTACTGTGCGTTCTTGTGCTACTCTGTGTAATCAGCAGCCATTTTAGGCATTGCCGAGCTCCCGCCAACCTGTTATGAACTTCTGATGGAAGGAAATTCTCTCAGACCGGTCACGACAACTAAATCCAGTCAGAGTCCCGCACGAAGAGACTCCGATGTGATCTCTACAAATGAGGCATGTTTAATCCTGGGAGTTCATCGCAACACACTCTACAAGCTGCTTGAGACCGAGGAATTGCCGGCTTTCCGCCTTTCAAAGGGCGGGCGGTGGAGATTTCGGCGCAGCGAGCTTCAAGGATGGCTAGAAGACAAGGAGGCCAAGAGAAGGCTATGACCCCAGTAATAGTTAGTGTTCTAAATCACAAAGGGGGATGCCTCAAAACAACCACCACTGTAAACCTTGCTGCTGCTCTAACCAGAGAAGGTAAGAGAGTGCTTGTTGTCGACCTAGATGCTCAGCAAAACCTCACGCAGAGTCTCATAGGGCCTGTTCCAATTGAGGAAGGGGTGCCGACCCTGTTCGACGCTCTGATGGACGAAACTGGTCTTGGCCATTTAATCACCCCTACAAATACAAGGGGCCTAGACATTATTCCGTGCTCGGAGGATTTCGCTGGGGCAGACATCAGCCTTGTCAGTGCCGTTGGAAGGGAATCCATCCTAAAAGGGTGCTTTGATCGCACGCCAGAGTTGGCGTCGTATGATTTTGTTTTGCTCGATAACGCCCCTTCCATTTCACTTGTTGTCATGAACGCCCTAGTAGCGAGTGACTTTTTTCTGGTGCCATGCAGCGCCGAGTACCTCCCTATGGTTGGACTAACCCTTCTTGGCAACTCAATTGGCCGAATGGAGAAGGTGGCCCCTCAATTAAAACCGTTAGGTGTAGTACTCACCATGTATTCTCAGTCAGAAAAGATCTGCCGAACTGTAGAGTCTACCCTGCTTAAGCAACTTGGAACCATGTTGTTTAAAACCAAGATTCGCGTAAACACCAAGGCCAAAGCGGCGCCAAGCCTTAGAAAGACTATTTTCGAATATGAGGATTCAAAAGATGGCAGGGGAACCTTAGACTACACTGCTCTAGCTGCTGAGTTCCTTGAGCGCCTTGGAATGGATGTTCCAAGCAAACAGTCAACAGACCCACGGGAGGAAGTAGCAAATGGCTAAGCCCACCATCACAGAAAAGGACCTGGACGCTGGCATCTCATCGCTTGGCGGTTTTGGGAACTTAACAAAAGCAGGTAGCTCCTCAACGAGGCGAGATAGCCCCTTTGGCTCAAGCTACGCCAAACCTGCCGCGGCCACTACTCCAACACAGCAGACTGTCGTAGCACCTAAGAAGCAGGTGGAAGCTCTTAACAAAGAACCTGCAGAGCCCCTGCAAGCTCCCTTACCTCCGCAAATTGAGTCAGTAATCCCCGCTATAGTGGCGCCGGTCGCAGTCCACCAGCCGATAGAAGACACTCCTCCTCTTTCCACAACTGCATTGCCTGCAAAAGAACCTGTTGCCTCGCCACTTAGCCCATCTGAACCAACGCCCAAGACTACAACTCCCCGGGCGGCCAAGATAAAGCCATCCACGAATGAAGTCGGGCTAGCAGCAGTGTCATCATCCTCAGTAAAGAACTCAGTTCCAAAAACTCAGATCTTTACCGAAAGAGTAACAATGGTCATGGACTCTCAGACTAGAGATGAGCTCAATCAGCTAGCTCTAGTCCTCCAGCGGCGTAAATCTGACTCTAGCGAGCGTATTACGACAAATACCCTTATGCGTGTTGCTATAAAGCTTTTTCTTGAAGAGCTAAGGCCTCAGGAAACAGACTCCCCTAATTCTGAAGCAGAGTTGTACCAACTAACCAAGGCTAGGGTTAAGCGGAGGTGCTAGGGGAGGCAGAGAGATGCTTAGAGAGCTTTGGGAGAGGATAAAAACATGTTCTTTCTCACAAAACTCTTAAAAGCACTGCTTTTATTATAGTTTTAGTAGCCAGATTTACATGTGGGCGAGTACTGCGTGTCCTATCTCTGGTAAAGACAGAAAAGCTAGATTAACGGGCCACATTTTTGCCGCGTCGTTCGAATTTGTGGCCATATTTTTAAGTTTTATTCGATGGATGAGCCATATTTTTGCTTAAAGCGCTCGATTAACGAGCCACATTTTTACCCTCTCTCTGATACTTCGTGGGGACCATCGCGCTCTATTACTCACCTTGCCAACCAGCGTGTCAGGCAAAATTACCCTAGCTTTCGATTAACGAGCCACATTTTTACATTAATCTCATGTCTTTTCTGCTCTAAGGCTTGGGGTAGGGGAGATACCTATCACTCGATTCAGCGGCCACACACAAAAGCCGCTTGGCGTGTATGTATTAGAAAAGCGGCCTGTTTTAAAAATACTAGATTACCCAGCCACATTTATCGCTTCTCTGCTCTCGATGATTGCGCCTCTTTTTTTGCCCCTCATTCGATTAACCGGCCACAATCAATCGAGGCTCTGGCCACAAATTTCTCCCACCCTCTAGAGTATCGAGCCACATTTGATCGATTATCCAGCCATAAAATTCCCGGTAAGCTACTAGTTTCTTTCTGTATTTCGCTGCTTAAACTTAAAACTATTTGTTATATAAAAAACAAACAAAACAGAAGCTGTTTGCTGTTTTCTTAATAAGGACACATATCCATGATAGAGAATACAGCTGTTATACCAGAACTCATTACCGTAACGCTTGATGATGATGCTAAGCCTAAGCTTACTCTTGTCCCCTCCAAAATCACCCACGGTCGTGATGAGCTAAACTTTGCCGAGTTTCCTCTAAGCGCACTCTCAGAGAAGAGCGACCCAGCCGTTAAGACCATCTATTTCGAGGATCAAATATTTGATCGTTCCAAGAATCAGCACATACCGCGACGAGTAACAATCACTGGTAGCGATGCCTTTGGTCTTCCTACCCCACTTGATGAGGAGGTTCTGCTTGCCATCATTCAACTCTCAAAGATGCAAGGCTTTAGTTCCAGAAGGGTTCACTTCACAAGACATCAACTACTACAGATTCTAACTTGGGCCCCTAACGGACAAAACTACGCACGTCTTGAGCAGGCCTTTAATAGGTGGATGGGAGTTACCATTTACTACCAAGGTGCATGGAGAGACCGACAAACGCAGAGCTGGGTGGATGAGAGCTTTCATATGCTTGAGAGGGTAAAGATCTTTCGTGATGAAAGTGCGGGCGGCGGCACCTCGTACTTTGAGTGGAATGAGGTCGTGTTTCGAAGCTTTCAAAACGGGAACGTTAAACCGCTCAACTATGATTTCCTCTTATCGATCGAAAGCTCCATAGCGAAACGTCTCTATCGTTTTCTAGATAAGCGCTTTTACCATGCGTGGGAGCTTGAGTTTGAACTAAAATCGCTTTGTTATGAGCATATCGGGTTTTCACGGAACCTTTTGCTAGCGGACCTGAAACGAAAGTTGTTAAAGGCCATAGGAGAGCTAGAGGAAAAGGGATTTTTGGTCCCCATGACTAAGGATGAGAGGTTTAGAAAGGACGCTCCTGGGCTGTGGAAGGTCTTGTTTAGAAGAGCTAAGCAGGCAAGCCTTGCGGAGCCTGAGGCAAAAGATGAAGCAGCGCCATCGCTAAAGGATCTCGTAGTTGATTTTGGAGTGAGGGAGCAAAAAGCTTTAGAGCTACTGGAGAATTTTGGAGAGGAGCTTGTTAGGACGAAGCTTCAAGTTGCCTCGTGGTTAAAGGAAAAGGGAGATGCGAATCTGATCGCAAATCCACCGGGGTATCTTATCGCTTCAATAGAGAGGGGGTATGAGGCTCCAAGATTGTTCGCGGAAGAGGCTCAGGCGGCAGAGCGTAAGAAGACATCAGATTTGGTAGCAAAGAAGATAGCAGCGGCAGAGGCAAAAAAAATACAACGACAAGAAGAGGAGTTCGCTCGTCGAAGTAAGATAGTTGAGAACTACCTTCTGACATTGACGGCTAAAGAGCACGAGGCGCTCGTAGAGAAGGCACTGCATGAGGCAGATTCGGCGAAGAAGAGAATACTTAACTTAGGGGGCAAGGCTTCTGAGGCATTAAAGAACACAATAGTAGAAAATTATGTACTAGAGATACTGGCGGCAGGGTAGGGGGATTACTCCAGTAGATACGTAAAAAGACAAATTAAATTTATTGATACAAGAGAACCTCGCTATGACACATCCGTTAATCATAAACCCAGACCTGACTATATTTGTCATGAGAGAATCAGAACATTACGCTAGGGCGCGAGATCTTCTGCTTATCTGCGCAGAGCTGCAGAAAAGCCCCGGGCACGTGCAGATCTACTCGGTTACCCCGGTCTCTCTTTGGAACGCGGCCGCGATGGGAACTGAGCCGACTGAGCTGCTGAAAAAATTATCTGAGCTATCACAGTTTCCAATCCCTGAATCGGTTAAAGTATTTATATCAGATACCATGGGACGGTGGGGATCTATGCGACTCCAAAAAATAAAGGGGGACTATATTCTTCAGGCCCTTTCGGCACCTGCGCTCTTATCAGTTAGATGCGCCCCGGAGTTGGCTCATTTTTTTGTTAATCCGGTCGGGCCTGACTCATTCCTGATTCAAGAAGAGGATCGCGGTCCACTGAAATTAGCTCTGATAGAGCGTGGATTACCTGTGCAGGATCTTGCTGGATACTGTGATGGCGATCCTCTTTTTACAAGTAAAGTAGAGATTGATTCGATAAGAAATTTCTCAATGCGCGATTATCAACTAGAGGCTGCTCAGGCGTTTATGGGCAGTGACTATAGCGCGAGCGGGAGTGGGGTGATCGTACTTCCGTGCGGAGCCGGAAAGACCCTTATTGGCGCGGAGATATTGATGCGCATGCAGATGAAGACACTTATTCTGACGGCTAACACTGTCGCCGCTAAGCAGTGGAGGGCTGAGTTGGTAAATAAGTTTAACGTGCCAAATTCCCATGTAGGCGAGTATCATGGTCAATCAAAGCAGATAGCCCCAATAACAGTGGCGACATACCAGATTCTAAGTAAGCGAGATAGAGATACTAATGGATTCGAGCACCTCGCGTTAGTAAACGCTGAGAATTGGGGACTAATTATATATGACGAGGTCCATATGCTCCCAGCGGAACTATTTAGGATGACCAGTCAATTACAAGCACGCAGGAGACTTGGACTTACAGCGACGTTGGTTAGAGAAGATGGAAAGGAGCCTCAGGTTTTTAGCTTAATAGGCCCAAAGCGATACGAGGTGCCGTGGAGAGTGCTTGAGCAGCAGGGATGGATAGCTAAGGCTAAGTGCATTGAAATAAGAGTCCCGTTTTCAGCTACAGATCAGGCGATTCATGACGCGGCGGAGAAGCGAGCTAGGTTCAGATTAGCTTCGGAGAACAGGGCGAAGATCGAGGTGGTTGAGAGGCTATTGAGAGCACATCCAAACGAAAGGGTTCTTATAATCGGCACCTTTGTTGAACACATACAAACCATAGCCACGGCTCTTGACTGGCCTATCCTAGACGGCAGCTCAAGTCAAAAGAAGAGAGACGAGATTTTTGGCCGATTCAGGGCCGGAGAGATTAGAGGTTTGGTTCTGTCTAAGATAGCGAATACGTCAATCGACCTACCAGACGCCTCAATGATTATTCAGGTATCGGGGCAGTTTGGATCACGTCAAGAGGAAGCCCAGCGGCTGGGAAGGGCTTTGCGGCCAAAGGCAGGAGCTAACCAAGCGCTCTTCTTTAGTTTAGTGACAGATAACAGCGCGGAGGAGCCTTTTTGCCTCAATAGGCAGATGTTTCTTATTGAGCAGGGTTATGACTATGAGAGAGTATCGATTGGCGAGTGGCAAAGCAGGTGGGAGAATTTAGACTCTCAGGAAGGAGAGCTAAACCAATCAGCAGGAAATGTTTTTGGAAGATCCGTGGCAGCGGCGGGAGCGCTACTAAGCGATTTAAACTCTGAGGTAATTCACTGATGAAAGGCAACAAGAAAGGCGCCCTAACGATCGAGGATGTTTTTGATTCTTTGAGCAGATATATAGGAGCCGCTAACCAGGTGGATCCAAATCTTGGTAAGTGGCCTTCAATAAAAATTGATCGAAATGAGTCGCGGCGAACGGAGAAAGATCGCGCGGAGATCTTAGATTCCATAATGGGAGTTGATACTAGCGAGGAGTCCTTCCAATTTTTCACGGAAGCCCGTCAGTCTACCCAGGATACAGCGCTTTTTACGACTTACAGGAATCTTTTACCGGTGCGTTTTGATAAGCGCGCCTTTAAGATGTTACAGAACTCTGACTGTTTATCATCTGATGTTATTCACCAGATCTCATCACTTTTTTCCGAGCGACTAGTTTATAGTTTAGACGACGCGCGGAGGGTTTTTGGATCATACCTTCAACCCCTTTTAGCCGGGCAACTGCTCTATGGCGACGTAGCTTGCGCCGAATCTATCTGGGCCTTGAAAGCAAGTAATCAAGATAGTCATCAGGGTACTCCGATGATAGTCTTTCCAGGTATTCGACTATTTAATTTGATCCGTCATACATCATACAAAATTGATTTTCTCTTTAATTTTGCCGTCTCCGAAATGCAGAGTGAGGCCATAGCCGCCAAGGAGCGAGGAAGAGCCCCTTCATATCCCGAGATCGCGCTTAAGATAGCAGCTCTTTTAGCAGAGCCTAAGTCATCCCTGAACAGAGCGCTGCAAGCTACGTCGTTCCCCGCAGAGGAGCTCACAATATTAAGGAGTATACTCGGTTTGGAGGGTCGCCACGGTTCTTTGAAGAGAGATCTACTTCCGCTAAAAGATTTTATCAGAGCAGAGCTCTTAGGTAAGCTTCAAGCTCTTTTAAAAGTAAGCGCGCCTAGTATCGCAATTGTTGATGAACTAGGTGGTAACGAGAAGAGCTGGGGGCTTAAGTGCTCACCTAACCTCCTAAAGGCTGTGCTCGACTCGGTTCCGCGAATAGATCTATCAGCGCATAGCGGTAGCCAGGTGTTCTCACCGCAGGCAGTGTCTATAGCGTTAGGGAGCGTCGACCGTGAGGTATTTTTAGGGAATGTCTACGGGGCGATAATGAGAAACGAGGTCTCTCGGCTTCAAAGTGGGGAGATTTCTCAAGCATCTTTCAAAAAGATTTCAAGTGTTACGTGGTCCAGTATATCACCAAATAAGACTCGCTCGCTTATCGATAGATTGCTCTCACTTTACTTCGCTAACTTTAGAGGCATAGCTTCTACAGACAAGGCACGGACTTGTTTGCCCTCTGATTTACTCCGAGCGGAGAGTCTTCGCTTCCGGATACTCGATCGGTTTTCCCTAGCTACAGACCTAGTCAGATTTAGCGAAGCTAGCCCGGATGGAAAGTGGATCTCCCTAATTGCAGTTAAGCCCCAGGAATGGGGTAGGTCAAATATAACAAGCTCTTTAAGTTTAGTAGATCAGCACGAGCAACCTGTCCTCGAGGTAGCGTGCTTGATGGGCTGGTTTCTAGGATTTATCGATATCGCCTGGGAGCTCGATTCAAAAGGAATTAAAACAGCAATTAAAGCCGTCCGAGTAAATAAAGCAAAGTTTCGTGAGGTTATTAATTTAAGGGAAGAGGAAAAAGACACGGCAGTTGCGATAGGAGCGGATCCAACATCAGGTAGAACCGTTACAGTCAATCGATACTC
Source organism: Bdellovibrionota bacterium (assembly GCA_044356215.1). Lineage (GTDB taxonomy): Bacteria > Bdellovibrionota_C > UBA2361 > UBA2361 > OMII01 > OMII01. The sequence goes on from JBIKWQ010000061.1 coordinate 7,918, forward strand.
AACCAAGGTTGATGTATTGCCATCTGGTGACATATTAGCCGCTCCCGATCTTCATCCAGCGCTCAGATTTTGCCTGTCTACTTTATTTAGTCCCTCCGCGGGGAATGGGTTCGTCATTCCCACAAAGCTCCCTCCCACCGGCTTCCCCATGGATCTTGAATCAGGAGAAGTGTTGGCCTTTCTTGAGATAATAAGCAAAAATCCGATTCCGTCTGTGATATCCAGTCGGTTTTCTAACATAGGATCGGAGGGCAATAACGGTAAGAAATTAGGGATATACACACCTAGTTTTGTCGTAACCCAAGCCACTAAACAAGAAGCGCAGCGTATTTTAGAGCAGTTTGGGGAATATAAATTGTTTACAGCTGAGATTTCTCCAGGGGTATGGGGTTTTTATCACAGGCCTGGGTTCGGAGGTCATGACACCGTGAGTATGTACGCAGCTGACTGGGGAGACCCTCGCCATAATCCTACCCACAAGGTAATTAGCAAAATTAGAAAAGCTGGGCTCAAATTTGATTGTAGCTTTTCAGGTCTAGATCTTATCGCTTCGTTTAATGATGAGCAGTGGGTCAGTATGAACGCGTCGCCGACCGATTGTTCTGAAGATTGTGACAGCTTGCCCGAATTGGGGCAGTTCTTAGATTTTCTTGAGGTTAAAGGAACTGATCCTGGGTGGGAGAAAGACGAGGTAGGAGTTAACATTTTTTCTCTACTGCCTAGTGAGGTAACTAGATCAAAGGTATTTAGCCAGGTTATGTTTCCTTTTTTTGCTTTTATGAAGACCACAGAGCGTTATCTTTAGGCAGAGAAGCGTTCTTTGCCTATAGAGATTTTAATGAGACCTACCGGATTGTTTTTCGCGAAACAAATTTTCCAGACCCTCGCGCCAAGGCATGACTTCGATGCCTTCTACCAATCGTGGGTGAGATTCACGACAGAGGCAGATATATCGACACCGCGGAAAATCCACCTGTAAAGAGCGAAGATGAGCGAGATGGGCTTTGGTGATAGCATCACTTGATTTAACCTCGATAAAGATATGCTCTTCTCGTGGTCGCGACAGGACGAGATCAATCTCCAGGCCACCGGCGGTAGCGAGGTATGAGAGAGAGTACTTGGCGCGAAAGTAGTCGTTCAAGCGACGTGTTTCGTTGATGATGAACTGCTCGAATAGTGGTCCCCGTTCCTGGCTCGAGAGAGGTGTAAAGCGCAGAGTTTCATCGATGGCCCTCTTCACTCCGCAGTCGAAAAGATAGAATTTGGGAGCATGAAGCTGCTGCTTCCGCACTGAACGATTAAACGCGGGGAGAAGAGATCCGAGCAAAGTATCCTCTAGAATAGAGAAATAGTTCTGTACCGTTTTCACATCGACCTGAATATCGCGCGCGATTGCGGAGAAGTTTATGATTGTTCCGCTAGCCTGGGATGCGACCTCCAAGAAATGCCTAAATGGTTGGATATTCCGCACAAGCTGCTCAGCGGTTATCTCCTCACGGAGATAGGTGTGAACGTAGGCATCGAGGAACATCTCCTTTGATGAGTCGCTTGATAATCCGAAGATTCGTGGGAGAGTCCCCCACTCAAGCGCCTCGTCGAGCGAGAAGCTTGAAGCCATTTCGAACGCCGCTAGCGGATGTAGCGAGAAAACAAACGCGCGACCGGCAAGAAGATTCGCCGCCCCACGTCGTAGTTTGCGTGCACTAGATCCGGTCAGCGCAAATAGCACCCCTCGAGATTCGATTTCGTGATGTACCACATCAAGCAGGGCGGGGACTTTTTGCACTTCGTCTATAACTACCCAAGAGTTCTTTTGGTTACGGCGCGCGCTGATTCGTTCGCTTAGCAGGGAGGGATTGTCAGCAAAGCGGCGCTCCTCTTTTGGGTCAAGGAGATCAATCCAAAGAGCCTTATTACGAGGGTAGCGCTCCTCTAGAAGAGAAGTTTTTCCGGTGCCGCGTGCGCCAAACAGAAAAAAACTGTTATCTTTCGGTAGGTTAATAGCTCGTGGAAACATAATCCAAATATCGATTCGATTTATGGAGTATTGTCCACGAACATGAGAGAGCAGTCAATACCCTCGAACATTTAGTGGAGTTTGTGCCACTTGATGAGGTAGAGTCCCCCTGGCCGCGTATCGGTCGTATGTGTGAGGTATTTGATGTCAACCGTGCCCGTTAGTTCGCCACAGGACTCGCAACCAAACGATCCTCGTTACGGACAGCTATTTAAGGTGCTAGCCGATCTCTTGTTTAATTTTTACGACTTTTTTAGCGCTAAACGATCAGAGAAGGGCTTTGAATTATCTGAGCAGGGTAGGGTGTCTGAGGTCGTAATAGTAAGGTGCTCTCCCGAAGAGTTAATTCTTTCAGGAGCAGTACGCGATAAGCGCACTATGACAGCGACGATCTCGATTAGCGTGGTGGGGAACTTGGCTGGCTTTGAAATTTGCACTTTATGTGATTGTAGAACTAACAGATATTGCGAGCATGGGGCAGCTATCCTTGAGAGTTTTTTCGATGAGGCATGGAGCGATAAAGTAAACGAATTTATCGCGCACTCTTGTCATACAATAGTAGTTCCTAACCAAAGTACTAAGGAGCTCGCGAATATTTCTGGAATCGTTATTCCAGGATCCGATGGTCTGCCACTCTCCAAAGAAATGCAGCAGCGTCTTATACGGCTTAGTTATTCAGAAATGCCGCTTTCTCCTCATAAGATGGCGCCCCGCTATCAGGTTGGATACGAATTACATCTAATTGACTCTAATTCGAAAGGTCAACTTCGCAAGTGGATGATAAAAGCAGTAGTGATTGATAGCGCAGGAGGACAGCTAGTAGTTTCTCAGTACGACCGCGATAACTTTGAAGAGATAGCCTCTGCTGGGGGTGTATCTTTCGCTCCCCATGACGGAGCGCTCTTACTTGGACTTGATGCGCTCGCCGTTAGAAAACTCGAGCGCTACAGCTCTTATCATTCATTTTCGTCGTTACGGACATCAGCTAGGGGAGATCTCCTTTTGCAAGCTGTAGAATTGGGTAGATGTTTTATCCCAATGAGGAGGGCACCGCTTAAATTAGGGGGGCAATTGGCGGTGCGGCTCGGCTGGAATGTAACCGCAAATGGGTATCGCAAGCCTGAGATTATCGGTGTGCCAGAAGGCACAGTGATTCTCAATGCCCAGCCGACACCGATGTATATTAATTCTGCGACCGGTGAGGTTGGTCCGGTCTTTGTGGATGGGACATCGGTGCAGGTCGAAGATTGGGTGAGCCTGCCAAGGGTTAAGATCGAACAGTCTCCATCTTTACTGAGATCCCTCCGCAGTAATGGCCTACCGACGGCTGGACTTGAAGATATAGTCCTAGCAGGCGAGGCGCTCGACCCCACAACACCGCGTGTTAAGCTCACCGTGTTCTCCACTGACTTTGTGTCCCCGTATAGCAGCGATACGGATTGGTCTCCGCCTATCAGCGAGGAAACGGAGTTGCTTCGAGTTGGTGACGTAGCCGCTAAAGTATATGCTATCAAATTATCGTTTTTCTACGCTGATACTGAAGTCACTCGGGCCGATACCGCGATTGCATTTGCCGATTCCAGAGCCCCGGGAGGCAGAATTTTGCGAAATATGAACTTTGAGCGAGCCGCGGCGGGTAAACTCCTCGGCCTGGGAGTGAAAGATTTTCACACTCTTTTCTCTGGAGAGATATCCTCCTTAAAGTCAAAAGGGCTCTACGGCGTCCCCTCATACTATTTTGATCACCTCTCTACGCAGCTGCAGTACGTGCCTAAATTAGTGCAATGCGCGAACGAAAATGGCTGGGATATAGAATTAGCTCCGGAATTAATGCCTAACTCCATACAGGCTTCTGATTTTAGTGGTGAGTTGCTGGAACACGAGGAAACCGGTTGGTTTGAGGCTAAACTCCGCGTTGAGTCCAAGGGCGTGTCGTTTGATCTTGGCGAGGTTCTTTTATCTTTACTAAACGCCCGGACAGGCAAACTTGCTCTCCTTGAGAGGAGTAGGGCAAGTAATGTAGTTGTCATGCTGCGGGATCGCAGTATCGAGATTGAGCGTGAGCGGTTACTCCAACTCGTGCGAGTTGTGGGTGAGCTAGCGGACCCTGAAGAGAAGCAGAGATTGCGATTTAACCGCTTTTCCGGGTACGCGCTTGAGAACGTGCTTGGTGATAGTCTAGGTAGATGGCAGTCCAGTAAACAGATTCAAGCGCTGCGAGAAAGGATTAAACGACTTGAGCAACCTACAAGTATCGCAGAACCCTCTGGTTTTAAAGGATCATTGCGTGACTATCAGCAACATGGACTGGCCTGGCTGGCGACCTTGGGAAAAGTTGAGCTAGGGGGGATCCTGGCTGATGACATGGGGCTTGGAAAGACCGTGCAGATAATCGCTTTCCTGCTCTTAGAGCAGTTACAGGGCCGGACCGGACCTAATCTTGTGGTATGTCCAAAAAGTGTTGTGCCAAACTGGATTGCGGAGCTATCGCGCTTCGCGCCGGGGCTCACAGTGCACCAATCAACTGGCACAAACCGAACCAAGAGCGTAGAGACATTACAATCCGCTAACGTAGTAGTTACCTCGTATGCATTACTTAACAAAGATAGTGAAGTTCTAAGGAACATCGAATTTAACCTAGCTATCTTTGATGAGGCCCAAGCGATTAAAAATCCAGTAACGGTCTCCTATCAGGCCGCGAGCGCTCTCAAAGCCAGGCTCAAGCTCCCCGTGAGCGGCACACCACTTGAAAATAACCTACAGGATCTCTGGGCACACTTTAATTTGACGATGCCTGGGTTCCTTTATTCTCACCGAACATTCAATAAAGTCTACCGTAAACCGATTGAGAAAGATGGCGATTCGCGACTGCGTGAGCACCTAGCTGCGCGGATTAAACCCTTTGTACTACGGCGCACCAAGCAGGAGGTTGTCAAAGAGCTGCCACCACTGACTGAGATCATCAAGCGTTGCGAGCTAGAAGGCGCCCAAAGAGACCTCTACGAAACGATTAGGCAGCTGACGACAAAAAAAGTCCGTGAGGCTCTTGGAAGCAAAGGAGCAAAGCGCTCTCACATTGAATTTCTCGATGCTCTGTTAAAGCTACGCCAAGTCTGCTGCGACCCGCGACTTGTTAAGACACAAGCTGCCCAGGCAGTGCAACAATCAGCTAAGCTCACGCTACTGATGGAATTATTGACCCAGCTCTTATCTGAGGGGCGGTCAGTGGTGCTCTTCTCGCAGTTTACCTCAATGCTGGCTCTGATAGAAAAAGCCGTGCAAGCCGAAGGAATTACCTACTGTATCCTTACCGGAGAGACTACCGATCGAGAATCGCAGATCAAATCTTTTCAGGCAGGGGAGAAGCGACTTTTTCTCATGAGCCTTAAAGCTGGCGGTGTTGGCATTAACCTTACCGCGGCTGACACCGTGGTGATGTACGATCCTTGGTGGAACCCCGCGGTAGAGGCCCAGGCGATTTGCCGTGCGCACCGTATCGGCCAGAAGAATCCAGTTTTTGCCTATCGACTGATCGCTCAAGGTTCGATAGAGGAGAAGATCCTCGATCTTCAAACACGCAAGCGTGATTTAGTGGAAAACATTCTGAGCGACAATGAACGGCCCCCAGAATTAAGCACTGAGCTAGTTGATTATCTGTTCGCTCCTCTTGGCGAGGGAGATATATACGCATCCTAAAAGCGAGATATACCCGTATATTTTTTAACGTTATTTCGGAATAATTTGCTGAGAAGTTACGTTTAATCCAATAGCTCCGATGCGCGCAGCGATCTTATATTACTGTTAAAGCCTGAGCCGCACTTTCGAAGTACTCGAGGACTCAGTATACAAAAAGTTAGGCGACTAGGATCGGCAGTCACTCGATTGGATTTTAGCTGCGAATACAACTCGCCGTAACGCTTGGCGAACTCACGTTCACTTGAAAGGGGTGAGCCAGAGTCCGCGGCTGGGCGCATAAACTTTGTCCAAAAATCTGTCGCGAGCCCCATGATAACCTCGTGTCCCAAAGTAAAGACGATCATCTTTTCGTGGACCTCAAGAAAGCGATAACATCCGGCGGGTATCGCGTTAGCATCCACCAGTAACTCAACAGCATCGCCTGAGTGTAGTTTTGTAATATCCATAGTTAAATCTCCATGATTAGATCTATACTGTTACCAGCCCTTTTTTAAGTATAGAGACGGGTCGTTTGATACCATTGAGAACCCGATAGCTTCCTTGCAGTAGTTGAGAGCCTCCCGACTAAATGCCATAGGTGGCCCTTCCGTTGCCTTACCGAGTTCTCCTGCAAATCTCTGGAACAATACCTCCTTGCAGTACAGCATCGTGTTACGGAATGCACCGGTCGCTCGAGGCGATAGGTCTACCCCATCAGGGATCTCTGCTTTTGTCCCGTGCAGCTTTATCACCCTGCGCAGATCGTTGTTGAGCTTGGACATTTCGGGCTGTGTAATGCATGGATAGGATTGTATAGCTGAAATACCCAAGTGTGATTGCACGCCGTGCAGGTAGGCCCTATCGATTGTGCGATCGATAATTTTCGTGTCACTACAACAGGTATTTCTGACTGCGGCATTGTTTGATCCTTGATAGCTACAGGTGAGCTTTTCGTTCCATGGGCTTGTGTGCGGGATGTAGTCGTTGCTGTGGTTCGTGTACGGAACGTATGATGCTGTTTGATTAACGGTAGTGGTAGGTGCCATAAAAACTTTTACTCCTTTAATTGATAAAATAGATATTCGTCTTTCTATATTAATCGTATACGGTAGGAGGAAGTTGCTAGGGTGGACAAAATTTGGGTGGTTTCCCAACGGATCTAAACTTATTGGAGGCGCATAGGGAAACGTACCACCTACTAGCTATTTGCATATCAGCTTTATTCGGCGGATCCTGCCAGATAGGCGCTTTGAGTGGAGGAATTTTAAAGTGATCGAAGCTAATATTTTTGGAATAATGCCCGAGGATCGATTTATTCGGCGGGGAGTGATTGTTAGAGTTGTTGATGGAGACACTCTTGATGTCGAGAAAGACTCAGGCTTGAGCTAGTGGACACGCCCGAGATGAAGCGCGCAGCTGAAAGTAATGCGGCAAAGTGGGTATCCGAGCAGGTTCGCAAGCACTTCTACGAAAATACGCCGATAATTATCGCATCAATGGCGTTTGATAGGACCGGGCAAGTGAGGGGAAAATTTGGCCGCACCATGGCTGTCGTGTATAGAGCTAGAGATCAGTTATGTTTAAACGAGCTTCTACTCAGGGAGAAGTGGGCATGGCCAACCGACAATAAAGGAAAGCTTCTGAGTGCGCGCTCGCTGGATCTTTTAACGGGAATACCAGAGAGCGAGCGCGGATAAGCGATACAGCTTTGATGGTGGTTTCAACGAACGGCGCGCCCCGATTTGACAGAGGAGGGGGGGGGTAACTACTCATATGGATTAAAACTCTCCGTCCCACATCATATCGAGGAACTCTTCGATCGGAATAATTTCAGTGCCACGGTCCGTTTTTCTGCGAGTCTTCTCGTTGCAAACAATTATTCTTCGTTTCAGGGGTATCTCCTCAGCGAGAGCCAACATCGAATTCTCCTCCTTGTCTGCTACTCGCCCAGAAGATTTAACCTCAATAGCAATCTCTCTATTCAACAGAAAATCCACTTCCAACTTGGTATGACTTCGCCAATAGTGCAAAGAGTAGTCATTACGTCGGTAGTCAATGAAAGCTTTCAGCTCTAGAAAAACGAGGTGTTCAAACATCTTCCCGTAGATCTCCGTTCCTGGCAGAACCTCGAATCGGTTTAAAATGCCGTTCGCAACTCCGGTATCAAAGAGGTAGAACTTTGGGATGGTTACTGACTTTCTCCTCTTGGTGTCTTTGAAAGACTCTAGCTCATGCCCAATCAGCGTATCCTTGAGAATCTGATAATACGCGCGCACCGTGTTGATCTTGACCTCCGCGTCATTCGATATGTTTGAATAGTTGAGTTGCTCTCCGTTGGTAAGAGCGGCCACCGTGAGAAATCTAGAAAAATTACCAACTGATCGCGTGACGCTCTCTACCCTGATCTCCTCCTCCAGATACAAACCTACATATTGAGATAGCTCTTCTTTGAAATGCTCCGAATCGATGATTCCGGGCAGAGAGCCGCGAATGACGCGGTCTTGGATCCTAGCTTTTTGGAGCTCGCAGGAGACGAGAGTTTGAAGTACTCGTTGCCAGATTCGACAGCTTCCTTGCGCTGCTTTCGGTCAAAACGACGCAGATCCGAGGATCTCTATCTAAGATCACCTGAATCTCATCGAAGATCTCAGGGAGGCGCTGCGCTTCATCGACTATAACGGTCCTGGTGCCTTCGGGTAGCCGTTGCCTCAGTAGCTCAGGGTGGGCACTGTAGGCTCTGTAGGTATCGCGCTCCGCGAGGTTAATTGTAAAGGCGGAAGAAAACTCTCTTCCGATCAAAGTGCTCTTTCCCGTCTGGCGTGGACCAAGCAATAGAAGTGACTTCTTTTCTAATATCTCTTTTAAGTTTAAGGCTCTGTTGTACATTTCATTATGGATAGTAATTATTATCGATAATTGTCAACTTAAATGAAACACACTTAAAAGAGCGAGAAGGATGGATAAGAAGATCGATTAATTCCGGAGTTATATCAACAAACTAGGTAGTTGGGGTTTATTCGGAGGGCCCAATATAGTGTAGTCTAATCCGCGCTCAGCTATAACCCAATCTTACTAGTCGGATTCCCCCTAAAGACCGTAGCATCTCTGATATACCGCTTAAGCATATCAAGCGACGCATGTCCTGAGTGCCTCTGAACATCAAGCGGGTCAACGCCTGCTTGAATCGCAGACGTGACAAGCCCAGCTCGTAGTGAGTGCCCAGAGAACTTACTAGGCTCTAACCCAATATCAGACCCGTAGCGTTTCACCATGCGGGCGACCGCTTTATCCGAGAGTCTAGCATCCTGCACCTTACTCCACCTAACCGGCCGAAAAAGCGGCCCATCTCCAATCCCTCCAGCCTTCATCCAAGCAGTAACTGCCTTCACAGGGCAGGTCTCCCCATGGTCTCCAAAGCACACACCAACTTTTCTCCCAAACGAGTACTGGTCGGTCTTACTTTTCTTAATCGTCACCACTAGACCTTCTTTGCACAGTGCAAGGTCCTCAACGTCAATCCCAACTAGCTCGCTACGCCTTAGCGCCCCAGAGAACCCAAGCAGTAATAGCGCCTTGTCGCGTAAGCCTTGAAGAGTAGGGGGGATCTCTCCAACCATCTCTTTTATGTGTAGAGTGACGGTAGGTTGCTTTTGAGTAGGAGCACACTTTTTCTTGCGCTTAATACCTTCAACAAGCTGCCTAACCTTAAAATCCTTAACGGGGTTTGTTTTTTGCTGTGAGAATCTATGAGCTACGGAGATAGCAGCCAAGCGCCGTGTGATCGACGATACCTTATGAGTTTTTGCAAGCGCTGTGAGATAAGCCACCAGCGTATTTGCTTCTGCTGGCATCCAGGAAGCTTTATGCTCTTCGCACCACAATCTAAACTCTCTTAGGTCGCTTGCATAGGCGCGCCTAGTGTTAGGAGCAAGGGAGGCGTCTAAGTATTCGCGAGCCTCGTGGAGTAGAGCCTCGATAATCTTTGAAACCTGATTGTTTTGAGATGTTGTTTCAGGTTGTAGTTTGTTAGCCATACGTTTAATTCCCACACATTACAGACAAGCAACTATACCTTATTTGATGCCGGAAAGCCTTATTTTGGTGCATTTATTACGTCCGATAAGTAAAAGGTTATCGGACGTATGTATGACAAGCAATATGACAATATGACAAATAAAGCGTGAAAAAGTAGGGGAGGGGTGTTATACTGGTGTTATATTAACAGCCGCAAAAAAACGATATCGGGAGTAGCTGTATGAAAGGTAGTAGTAGCAGTAACGGTAATAATGGCAGTAAAGACAACAAGGAGCCTAAAGCGCCAACAAGAGCTCTTCTAATGGAACGCCTCCAAGAGGCTGATAGCAAATCAAAGAGTAAAACCACCACAGTCACTCTGCGTATCCCAACAGAGCTTAACGATTGGTTAGATGAGTACCGGCACCTTTCATACCCCCAGCGCATAGAGAAACAGGCGCTTGTAATTGAGGGCTTAAGGCTCCTTTATATGGCTAGGGGCCAGCCAGGGAGTGATGCGTTTAATTTAGAGGAGGTTTTACTATCAAAGGCTTTAGGGAGAAGTGTCAGCAAATCAAAGCGTAAGTAACGTAACCCAATAGGAGGCTAAAATGGATTTCACCATCTGGGATGTACTGCTTGGAATTATCTCGTGGAGTATCCGGATCCTGTTCTGGCCCCTTGGCTTTGTAATCAAGTACCGCGAGTTTTTCGCGACTGTAATCCCCTACATCGTTACGGGCATAGTAGCTTTGTTCCTTTCTGTCTGGGCGCTTGGTCTACTAGCCATGATTGCGCAGGCTGTATTCTTTGTGGTGAGTCTTATCTATCGGTTCTTTAAAGGCTGTTTTCTTTTGGCGTATTCGCTAGTAGCAAAACCAAAGCTCGAAGCTAACCAAGAGTCCTATGACACTGCAGCACCTCCACCTCAAGAGGAATCTGATCCGTATTACATACTTGGAATAGACCGTAGCGTCACCGCTAGTGAACTTACAGCTCGCTATAAGCAGCTTATCAAGGCAAACCATCCCGATAAGGTTGCGCAGGTTGATCCGGAGATCCAGGCGTTTGCGGAGGAACGATCCAAGAGGATTATCAAGGCGTATGAGGAGGTGGTGGCGGGGCTATAGGCTACTCGGTGTTGACTAGGAGTAATACTATAACCGACAGATTGGGACAGGGGTTGAGTAGCGCAGAGGAGCTGATATCCTCTTGATAGTACCAGTCGAATACCTGGTCACTGTCAACCATTAATATAGTGTGAGTGTAATATGCTAAAGCGATGTAATGGCGAGCTGTTTGGAGCGTTTCAGGTCGATGTCGGCGCAACTGACCTTAAGAACGAGTCCCTTTCAACTAGTATTCAGTTTGACTGCGGAGGCGGGCTCGCGCATATGCCAGACGCAGCCACCCCGAGCCAGGAAAGTCTTCCTCCTATACTTTCTAGTAAGGCTGTAAGGGACGCTAATCTAACAAAAGAAGATTTCAAAACAGTACTCGATCTAGTCCATGGAAGTTTAGAGTTAAGGCTTGGAAAGGACAGCGCCCTTGAGTGGTGCCTGACTTATAAAGATGTAGAGCCTGGAAAGATGCAAGAAAAAGTACAGGCCTTTGCGACTGAGCTAAACGAAAGACTTGCTAAAATGGTCGCTGCTTTACCTTATAAGGATAAGATGCAACGCGGCTGGAAAGTTTATTTGGCAGATAGGTGCGAACTTCCCGAAGTCTCTGAGAAGCAGAATGTTACGGTCTTCTCCACAACGCTAATTGAAGACTCATTTAATAGGCACAGGTCAGAGGCAACCACGATCAACGGCGAAGTCCGTACTTCGATGAATGAGTTCCTGAATAATCGTGGTCAGCCTTGGGTAAAACATCATCATGTACGATTGTCCATCGCTGCTTTCCGTTGTGTTGTAGGATTCCCTCAAGAGTTTGATGTATTAGCTACCGATAAGGACCCAGGAGCCTTGTGCCAAGGCAAGATAGTACTGACAGACATAGCGGGCTCTTCTTCTGGTTCTGCGGCGTCCTTTCGGTATGGCGTCTACGACAACTTCTGGCGCGACCGCGTCTTCGCTGATGACGTTGTTGGTGTTGTCGGCGGCCTCTCCCCGGAATCAAATAATTGATAGTTGATCATTGGTTTTTTGATCCCCTCCCGACTTCGCCAAGGCTACGTCTGACAAGCCTCAGGAGGGGTTGGGGTTTTGATCATTGGTGCTTTGATCGAAATTTTTTTTAAGCTTTAGCCTAGTGGACGGATCTGGTAGACTTGTCATTACCTTGGGTAATGACAAGTCGGCTAAGGCTTCCTTGCACCCAAGGGCTGTTCCCACAGTAACAACTGTAAAGTAAACTTTGCAGGAACTGCCAGAGTCATTGCGTCCAGATGAGAGGCGGCGTAGCCGCCTCTTTTAGATTCAACGAGCGTGCAGAACTGTGATGGGAGCAGCAATTCTTGTCCAGGTCTCGTGAGGGGATCTTGCTGGTTGGTATCGGACGATACCAAGGCTGTGAAGCTTAGATAATGGCACCACAACCCCTCCAAATAAAATTCAACCGTGAGAAACGCGTAAAGGCGCTCAAACGGTGGTGGGTCCGTAAGGGCTTGGGCAATAGGATGTGCGTCTTGCTCGGGCGCCCTGGACATCGATGATAAGAGAATAAGAGTTCCGGGCGGGCTGTTTCTGGTGGTCGCATTTTCGTCTTCGACGACTTCTGGCACGACTTCGTCAATCGTCGTTATTGCGCGTTTTTCGGCGCCTCGTCCCCGGAATCAAATAATTGATAGTTGATCATTGGTTTCTTGGTCCCCTCCGCTAGGAGGGGTTGGGTCCATTGATGATCATTGGTCCTTTGATCGAAAAATTTTGTTCGTCAGGCAGCTAACTTCAGCGGCACATAAGCCCCGCCCCTTTTTACTGCGATCTCTCCCCCAAGGGCTGCAATCATCTTTATAAAGGTATTAAGAGTGATGTTTTTGTGTTTCCCAGAACGAACACTTTGAACGACAGAAGGCGCTACCCCTATTTGCTTCGCCAGTTTCCTCACAGAAACGTTATCTTCTGCCATCATTGCGAGAATGAGTTCAGAAAGTACAAGTCCGCCATACTCTTTCTCAAAGAGTTTTCGAAACTTTGGATTCTCCATCTCTTTTTCGTAGGTGGATTTAGTATTAGCGCGCTTTTTCATAATAGGTGCCTCTCTTAATCCGTAACTCAAAGTCTGCTTTTGCCTTCAACGCTCTCGATTTCTCTCCAGAAGGAAGTTTTTGGCCCTTCTTCTCGAAGCCGTTTGTGATGAGGATCTTTTTACCTGTCACAAAGAAGCAAAGGTAACGATCAGGTTGCGGCTTGAATGCGAAAATCTGATCTCCTTCGTTCCTAAACTTCGTTATATCGAAAATCTTCCCGATATCTCCCATTATCCGAACCAACTTAAGGAACTTAATTCGACGCTCGTCTGAGAGGCCCTCGTAATACTCACGAGCGGGGCAGTGACCCCGCTCATCAAAATACCACTCGATCGAAAAAGCTTGCCCCTTATAGACCAGGACGTCAGAAGACTTCATACCCTTAGTGTACTGATATATCGGTACAGTTGCAAGGTTCTTTATACTTTGAAAATACCCCCTATCTAAACCCTTATATCTTCGTGATAATCCAGTTTATCACGAAGATATAGGCCGGACAGGAGACCGCATGACCAAAACCGAAATTGCATAAACAGATAAAGAGAACCAGAAAGTACATCCTCTTGTGCAACCAGCGACGCAACCGCCTGTAGCCCATCAAAGCTCTTACGCATATCAACAGGACTCTCATACACCAAGACTCTAGATGCTTGCCTACCGAATATCATCAGCCGCTAATCCTTAATACAGTGCCATCAGGAAAAGAAATCTCTACCATCGTCGCTCTCGATGGAGCTGATGGTATCTCAAAAAACTTACCACCTCCCTCTTTCCTCTCTCGCATCCAGTTATGGATTGTCCTATCAGAGACACCCTGCTCGCGTGCTATATTCTCGACAGAGATCTCACCTGACTTTACTCGCTCAACTATCGCGGCTCTCTGCTCTGAGGTGTGCCTCGTCATGCCCATACCTACGTCTCCAAAAAAATAA
>JBIKWQ010000005.1:0-69759 GCA_044356215.1 Bdellovibrionota bacterium
TTTACTAATTGTCTCACCAACTTACCAAAAACACTGCGACACCCTGGGGTTAGATTAGGTATACCCCTTCCGCCTTCCCCGTTTCACGATTTATGTCAGCAACCACGCCGCTCAAGCATCCGGGACCCTCCGCTACCTCGTAGGGAGCAGGGCGCGGAGAAAGAAACCGATGCAAAGCAACCTCTGCCTTCATCCCGATTACTCCACCTTGATTGCCGGTCATTCCGAGGTCAGTGATGTAACCCGTACCGCCAGGAAGCACCTGAGCATCGGCTGTTTTAACATGAGTATGCGTTCCAACTAAAAGTGACAATCTGCTATCGACGTGTCTTGCCATAGCGTATTTCTCTGAAGTCGCCTCAGCGTGAAAATCACAGAGAGTAATCACCGGTGAATCCGGTTTGATGCGAGATAACCAGGCATCAAGAGCCCTAAATGGGCACTCCTGAGTTCCAGATATAAATACCCGACCGATCAGATTGATTACAAAGACCTTTAAACCATCCGGGAGGGTAATTACGCACTCCCCCTTGCCAGGCGTGGTGTCCGCTGGCAGATTAGCCGGTCTGATGATCCATCCCGAATTATCCTTGATGAACTCGGCGGAGCCCTTTCTCTGAAAAGCGTGATCTCCAAGGGTAATAAGATCCACACCGGAAGATTTAATCTCACGGGCCGTACCTGGATCTATTCCTGCGCCTCCGGCCGCGTTCTCTCCATTAGCTAAAACCAGATCCGCTGAGACTGATTCCCTCAGATGATTTAGTCGCTCCTTTAACGCGGCCCGTCCCGGTCGCCCTACAATGTCACCAAGAAAAATAATACGGAGATGAGACGGATCTTTAGCTGGATATTCGGAGCGGATCTGATTATCGCTAAACATCATCATTTACCTTAAGAACCCCGCGCTCATAACAGATCCAATCCATAGTAACATCGTGGTGATCAGTCGGCACCATCGGTACTATCTGCACAGACCAACACACGCCGATCTTCATAGCCCTCTCCAGCCCTGGAGCGGAGAGAAAACGATCGTAATAGCCAGCTCCACGACCCAGGCGCCTGCCATGTCCATCAAAAGCCAGGCCAGGCATAATCACTACTACATCCTGCCCTTGCACCGGTACGAAGGACTCTCCGTATCCCTCCTCTGGCTGCATTATGCCTTTAAAGCCAGGCGCCAATCGCGCTCCCCAGTCGTCTCCGATGCGCATGAACTCCATGGCGCCATCCGTGCCTACTCGCGGAAGATAGACGAAGTTATCTTTCAACATCTCCCCAATAAATCCAGCTAAGTCGATCTCACCTTGAAAAAAAGGGATCCACGCCAAGATATGTTTAGGTGTAGAGCGATCGGCACTAAGAGATCTCACTAGATCCGTTAGGTACCCGCACGCCTCCGCATGCGCTTTGGAAAGCCAGCGAGTATCGAGATTAGCTAATATAAGCTTCATCTCTCGACGTAAGCTCTTTTTTGATTCTTGAACCATAGATCTATATTACCGCCGTTATGGGTCCTTTCCCCTACTCTAGACAGCCCGCCAGCGACACGCAATCAGCATGCCAAAAGTAGGTAGTAAGTATCAATAAACACCTCTAAAAATCACGCTCAGACAATTGAATTTGCTATTAAAAACCAAATACCGCGACATTATACTGGGGCCGATTGGGGGCTAATGCTCACTTTTGGTTCAAGTATTCCAAGGATCATGCCGAACAACTTAGTGAGAGCAGGACAACGGAAGCGGAAAAAGAATGAGCTCAGGAGAGTCATCAACCAACCTATCCCAGGCAGAACGAGCACTGGCAAATATCTTGATCGTCGAGCCCGATCCGTCTGACCGCAATCTAATGCGCTCTACTTTGAAAGGCCTAGGATACACCGGCCTCTCCGAATCCCCGAATCATTTAGCGTCTCTTGAAAAGTTTGAGGGACGTAAATTCACTCACATTATATTTGACGCTAAGAGAGGGAATTATCCGATTAAGGAGTGGTTCACTCAGATATTGGAGATCGCACCTAACATCATAGCCATACCTACTTCGGCAAATCCTTCAGTGGATGATGTGTTTGAGCTTCTATTGCTAGGAGCGAAGGGATACTTAGTCAAACCGTACACCAGAGACTCGCTAGACCTCTCCGTTACTCTCGCTACTAAAGGCGAGCCGATCCCTGACATAGTGAAACAAGCACGGGATCGAAACGAGGCTTTAGTAGCGATTATGATGTCTAGTTTGGATCGTCTCGCTACAGTGCACAGACAGTCGCGCCAATTTGAGACAGCTCTGCGCGAGCTCCCGCGGGCTGAGGCCGCGCTGCGACGCGCGTCAGACCTGGCGTTAATGTTCGCTAAAGGGGGAGAAGACGGGCTTGTTCGAGCCCTCGAACAGTTCTGCGTGGCGAAGAGCCGCGGCCCAGCTACGCGACTCGGCCGCCTTAGAAAGAGATTATCGACATCTCGATTGGCCGATGATGTAACTGCCGATTAACGTCCTGGCCCCGATTCATCTTGCCCTCATTCCCCTTTGGATGGCAGAATTATTTCGATGATCCAATTTCGTGCCAAACTCCTCGCTTCGCTCGCAACCACCGCGGTATACGCGTTTCTACTTAATATAATCGCCACTGAAAGCTCAAGTTTGTCACTTGTAACGGCTCAACCACTTGAGAATCTAAAGGAGTCAACTCTCTGGAGGGATTTTAATACGGGCAATACTACAAAACCTGTCCCTGGAAAGGCGCGCGATACCAAGGTATACGTCCCAACAAATTACGAATCCATCTTCGCGTCATCAAGGGGCGCAGCTTCCTTACTCGAATGGGTCGGTGGCAGGATTCCTAATTTCAAGCTAGACCGCAGCCATTGGGCTTTGAGCGATGATCACGCATTCGCGGAGGTTCATCTCTTAGACCGTCGTAGGAAGCGTGTCGTTATGACGATTCAGGTTCCCAAGCCGACATTTGAGGAGATGGCCGCTCTGAAAACGCTTAATAGTTTCAATCGCTACCGACCGCCAGCTTTAGCGGTCGCCGCACAACAGAAGATCAAGATTAGGGGCATCGAAGCTGATTACTTTCGGGGCGAAGATGGAGCTTGTTCAATACTGATTCCGATAGTCCATAAAGGTATAATAAATCTAAGTGTCGAGAAGTGTATTGAGTCACGGATGATGTTTGATGCCGCTGAAGCTCTCGATATCGAGCGTCTTAATATGAAATTGAATTCGTAACTACTAAGCGTATTTCTACGCGCTAACTTCATCTAGCGCCTGTGCCTAACAGCACCGCTGGGATTGTTTTCAGAATTAGCGCTATATCCCTTCCGAGGGACCAGTTGTCTATATACTGAAGGTCTAACGCCACCCAGTCTTGGAAGTCAGAGATATTGTTGCGGCCACTGACCTGCCAGGTGCACGTTAGCCCAGGACGCATTGAGAGCCGCCTCCTACTCTTCCTGTCATACATAGAGACCTCTCCAGGAATCGGGGGGCGAGGACCGACCAGACTCATGTCACCGAGAAATACATTCCACAGCTGCGGCAACTCATCTAAACTGAAACGTCGCATAAAGCGACCAAACGGGGTGATTCGGGGATCGTCTTTCATCTTGAAAGCCGGTCCTGACATCTCGTTGTTGACCTTTAATGTGCCAAGCTCCTTCTCAGATCCTACATACATCGAGCGAAACTTAAACATATGGAACAAACGTCCATTTAGTCCCATCCTGATCTGCCTAAAGATAACAGGTCCAGGGGTGCGCCTAACTCCCAACGATAAAATTAGAAACAGGGGCGCTAGCGCTATCAAAGCTACGCCAGATACAACAACGTCGATCAATCTCTTTAAGGCGAGCTTCCAGTCATCTCCAGGAGGGGTTTGAAAATGTATCAGCGGCATGCCACCAAAATAGCTGATCTCGGATTGTATTAGACCGATACTGAATATGTCTGCGGCGATCGTAGTGCGCACCCCCTGATCAGCGCAAATTAAGATGACCTCTTCTACCTGTGGCATCACGGAGATAACATCTGTGAATATAATCTCATCGATGGCATAGGTCTTAAGAGCTTGTTCAACATCCTCAACTCCTCGCAGTATTCTTCCTGTCTGAAGCGAACCTCCCAACTCACTCTTTAACCTTAGGGATCTGGATGCGTCCGCTCGATCCGAACCACTCAGATCCGCGAAGGCCCTAATATGGATCCCCAACTCAGGTCTTGAGGCTAACTCGCGAGCGAGTCGGATAGCTTGTTCTCCCACTCCACAAACGATGATGTTCCTGTAATTGCGCCCAAGGCGACGCCAATACCTTAGTAGCTTTAAAACTACGTACCGCTGCAGCGCCAGTCCACATCCGGAGAGGATCGCGAAGAGCGCGATAAAGGAACGACTGATCGGGTACTTTAAAAGGAATAACGCGGCTGCCACTACGAAAAAAACCGCCGCGCTACTCACGAAGGCGACTTTAAAAAGTCTCCACACCGAGCTTAGGCGCATACTCCCGTAAGCGCCCATCAAATTGAGAACTATCGCGTAAGCGATCAACCCTACTAGGAGGACAACGAAATACTCCTTAATCGGCAGTAAAGCTTCTCCCTCAAACGGTAGGTTGAGATTGAACTTCTCATTCCAGAAAAGAAGTGAGGAGCGACCAAAATACGCCGATAGGAAAGCCGCTATGATGACTAAGTTGTCACCAATTCTCTCCAGAGCAGCTATAAGTCGCCAATTTTGCTTGAGCATGGCGGAATAGTAAGGAATCGCGGGGTTGGAAACAAGATGGTTAGGCGTAACTACTCACCGGATTCTTGGATCGTCGAGGCTACTGACCTGCTTTACCCCGCTGCCTCAACCAAGCTAACCGCTCTCCAATGACCTTCTCGGCTCCTCGCTCGCTCGGCTCATACATGGCGGGAACTCGCACCTCATCTGGCAAATAGCGGACCCCAGAGGCATAACCGTTATCCTCATCGTGAGGATAACGATAACCAGCACCGTAACCCACTGCTTTCATCAGCGAGGTCTCAGCGTTTCTTAAATGCAGAGGCACAACGGCACTCGGGTATCTATTCACCGCCTCTATCGCGCGGTGCATCGCCACATAGCTCCGATTAGATTTCGGTGCCGTAGCGAGGTAGGTGATACACTGAGCTATAGGAATTCGTCCTTCCGGCAAACCAACTAGATCAAAAGCCTGAAGTGTTGATACCGCTAACTGTAAAGCTCGCGGGTCGGCATTGCCGATATCCTCACTAGCAAAGATAACCATGCGCCTAATTAAAAAACGTGGGTCCTCTCCGCCGTTGAGCATACGGAATCCGTAATACAGGGCGGCATCGGCGTCTGAGCCACGCAAACTCTTGATGAAAGCCGAGGCAATATTGTAGTGCTCTTCTCCATCTCGGTCATACACCGCTGTATGGGCTTTCTTGAGAAACTCAAGCACCTGTTCTTCCGAGACGCTGGCGAGCTGCGCCCCCGATCCGCGAAAGGCCTCAAGAAATGACTCAAGCGAATTAAGAAGGCGCCTTCCATCACCCCCACTTGCCCTAATCAAAGCGAGCCTCGCCGCTTCAGGAAGATCTATCTGATAGTGCGCTTCTCCACGACCTAGCACACCGAGCAAAGCCTCATCACTTAGTGGCGAAAGCACTACCACTCGACAACGCGAAAGCAAAGCGCCCGTTAGATAAAACGATGGATTTTCAGTCGTAGCTCCGATTAGCGCTATAATTCCAGACTCAACATGCGGCAGAAACGCGTCCTGCTGCGCCTTATTGAAGCGGTGGATCTCATCGACGAACAAAAGTGTCGGCCGAGGTAAGTCTTTGGCTTTCTCGACAACCTCGCGAACATCCTTTACACCCGATAGAACCGCGGATAGCTCCACAAATTCGCAATCAAAAGCTGAGCCGATCAACTTAGCTAATGTCGTCTTTCCGGATCCTGGTGGCCCCCAAAGAATTAGGGAGGGCAACCTTCCGGACCCTGATTTAAGCTGCTTTATGAGATGCGGATCAATCGCGTTAAGACCACACAGGTCATCGATCGTCTTGGGGCGCAGTAGCTCCGCTAGAGGGACCTGACTCATAACTCAGATAGAAACCAGCACACGTACCGATATCCCTCCTCGAACTGCCTAAGGGAGAACGACTCGTTAGGCGAGTGGATATTGTCCTGATCAAGACCGAAACCTACCAAGAGTGGCTCTGTTCCTGAAGCTTTAGCGAGCTTAGGAATAATTGGGATGCTGGCTCCATTCCAAATATATACCGGCTTTACCCCGAATCCTTTCTCTATCGCTCGCTCAGCTACCTTGAGAATCTCTGAATCAACTGACAAGCGTAGCGCTGGTCCACCCACTGAGAGGTCACCAACCTCAACTCTAGTCCCTTCTGGCGCGACACTCTGGAGATATGAGGCAACTTTATCGAGGGTCTTTTGCGGATCCTGTCCCGCCACCAGTCGCATTGATAACTTGGCTATGCCGTAAGATGGAATAACGGTTTTGCCACCTGCTCCTTGATATCCTCCACCGATCCCGTTGATCTCAAGCGTAGGTCTAAGGCCCCTTCGTACAAGAGGTTCAAAGCGCGACTCTCCTCCGGAGAGCGGCACTCCAAGAAAATCACTCATATGCTTTAGATCTATCGGTGCCGCCGTGACCATATCGATCTCCTGCGCGCTTGGCTCACTAGATCCATCATAGAATCCGGGCACCGCCACGGATCCATCGTCTTTATGAAGTGATGCTACGATCTTTACCAGCGCCTGAAGTGGATTGCGAACAACTCCACCGTACATGCCGGAATGAATATCCATCTTTGGACCATAGACTCGAAGCTCGCAGTGGGCGATACCTCGTAGCCCCATCGTGATCGCTGGCCTTCCCGGCTCAAGCATATCGGTATCACAAACCATCATGATGTCCGCTTTCAGTTGATCACTCCAGTTAGTGACTTCCGAGTGCAAAGCCTCGCTTCCACTCTCCTCCTCTCCCTCGATCAAAATCTTTATCGTCGGAAGCTCGATGCCTGAAGCAATCAATGCCTCTATCGCCTTAAAAAAGAAGAACACCTGCCCCTTATTATCCTCAGCTCCTCGAGCATACATGCGTTCCTCACGGATAGTCCCCTTGAATGGGTCACTCTTCCAGAGGTCAAGCGGATCTACGGGCTGAACATCGTAATGCCCATAGAACAGAACAGTTGGTTTGCTTGGATCACCTTTGCGCTCAGCGAACACAACCGGGAGGAATTCAGATCTCCAGAGACTCGCCGTAAATCCCAATTTAGATAGATGCGACCGCACCCAATCCGCACATGCTTCACAGTCGCTCGTATACGAGGGGTCCGCGCTTATACTTTTAAACGATAGGAACTCCTTCCACTCGGATACAAATCGGTCTTGATGCTCTAAAAAATATCGCTGTATTTCCGTCATAGCGTCCCTTTTAATCATCCTAAAAAGAGCAGTTAAGGAGGATGAAAATGGTGCAGATGCTCAAAAGCACGCGGGATTTTTGAATTTTTCGGAGCGCAACCCTGGCACCGTCAGGGTGAGCACCGAAAATTCAAAAGCCAAAGTGATTTTGAGCAGATGCGCCGTTTTCAGACCCGCAACTGCTCTTTTTAGGATCGTTATTACGACATCATGCCACCAAATACGCGATTTTAAAAACAGATAACTACTCACCACCCCCAGACATTTATGCCGTTGCGCTCTGCTGACATGAGTGCGATTATTCCACGGTAAAGTTTTAATATAAAATAAGAATTATGAAGACGATCAAAGCACTACTATTAACGTCTCTTATAGCCGTATCGGCGACCAATCTCTCAGGTTGCTCATGGTTTAGCTCAGGCAGTGGTGAATCCGAGGATGGCGCGCTATCAGAGTCAGATCTTGCCGCTCAACGTGAGGGCCGATTTGGGGCTGGAAATATCCCAACCGCCGAGGGCAACGGGATGTTTAGAGATATTCACTTCGGTTTTGACTCATACGCAATCGATGGCGCCTCTAGAAACGATCTCGAGGCTAATGCTCGTGTTCTAACCGAGAAGAGTGACCTACGTGTGGTTATCGAGGGACACTGCGACGAGCGAGGAACCGCAGAATACAACATGGCCCTGGGCGCTGAGCGTGCACGCGCGGTCAAGTCCGCTTTGGTGGCGCTTGGGATCGGGTCATCGCGGATCGATACGATCAGTTACGGAGAGGAGATCCCGCTAGACCCTAGCGGAAGCGAAGAAGCTCACGCCAAGAATCGTCGCGCTCACTTCGCCGCCGGCGGTAATAAGGGCGCTGCTAGTAAAGAATCGCGTTATTAACCGAAAAAAGAAGACTCTCGCCGTCCGTGGCATGTATCAGCTTCCATGCTGAACAGTCTTCCATGGCTCAACGCCCTAGGCGCGTGAGCCATGTCCGATTCCTCGGCGCCCCCTCCTTGCTGGGCTAGGTTTTACGACTGCCTTTAACTCTCTCTCGGCTTTTATTTTTCTCAGCTCATTAGGAAGGCGCCAACCGCCGGAGCGAGGTTGCTCCTCATCGGTGAAGAGCAACTTATTGGAGCACCCGTAATCCTCTAACGCGTCTATAAAACTCAGCGTCGCGCGTCGGGCGTACTCAAGGATGAAGAACTTAAGAGATCTGTGTGAGTGAGCCAAAGACCTGCGCAGGTCTCGATCAACTGGCATCATGACATCCCCATTCTCCAGGAATGCCGCTCTAAAGCGGGCGCAGAGGTCCTCAACGGTTGTGAGGTTATCCCATTCCATAAGCTCTATAACCCGATGAGCTTTGGTTCGCTTTCCTTCTCTAAGAACGATAAAGCGGGCGACGAATGCTGTGCGCCTGGCTTTTATTATCTCTTCTTCTGATACTTCTCTACCACCGAACTTAACATCAACAACTTCTGTAACCATACCGCAAACTTCCTGTACTGCTAGACTACTTTGGACGAGAAACGGGAATCCTTCCCCTGTCCCACTCGGAACAGCAGTCGCTCGATGTCTCACACCAGCAAACCACCATTGCCCAGCTAAAATAAGTTTCGGAGCATCCCTAATTTTTCTTAAACGTTATTTTATATGCGGAAATTTCTGAGTAGATTTAACAACTTGCACAGCGCCTCTGCGGCACATTATCGCAGTCCCTTTCAAAAGTGACTCCGCCGCGGAAGTTTGGTCTAATCAGCGGATCTATGCCTGGATGCCCTGACAAAATTGAACGATTTACCAAAGACCGGATCGCTGTACTTCAGGACGATCTCGGAGACCTGCAAGCGGTAATAGTAGCTCCCGCTCAAGAGATCTCAGCGCCAGCGGTGAATCAGATCTTACACATGAGCGGAGGACTAACCTTCGTTGCCCTCTCACCCGAGAGAGCCGCGGCTTTTATGCTGTCGCCGATGACGTCCCGAAACGTTAACTCTTCCTCGCTCTCTGCTACGCCACGATTCTCACAACTCACATCAGTAGAAGCTCGTGAAGGAGTCTCAACAGGAATCAGTGCCGCCGACCGCGCTCGAACGATCGGCATACTCGGGGCGCGAAGCCCTCATCCGCGCGCCTTGGTTAAACCTGGTCACATCTTCCCAGTCTCGACAAAGACAGGTGGTAGCCTGGTTAAGGCTGAGATACCGGAGGCCGCTTTGGATCTTGTTAAGCTGGCGGGCTTCTCTGATGCTGCGCTCTTCGTTGACCTGCTCGATCAGAACGGAGCTTTTATAACCGGCGATTCAGTCGCTGAATGGGCGGATAGGAACGCCATTCCGCTAATTTCAATCTCGGAATTGATCAGGCACAGGCTGATCAAGGAACCCCTGATAACCAGGATAGCTGAATCATCACTCCCAACTCTGGCTGGCGGAGCTCTTAAGGCGTTCGTTTATCATTCAAAGATTAACGATGTGGAGCACGTAGCTTTAGTCAAGGGAGAGCTAAAAACCGACGAGCCTGTTTTAACACGAGTTCAGGTCGAAAATACCGTTGCCGATGTTTTTGGTGGGGCGAATCCACCAACTAGAGAGCAGATCTCCAACGCCCTTAATGCTCTTAGTGAGAGCGAACGTGGGATACTACTCTACTTAAGACGCGCGTCACTGAATGAGACATTCGACCCACATGCGGCGAATCTTTCCAAACAAAACCACGATCACGCCGCGCCCCCTGGAATGCGCGAATACGGAGTTGGCGCGCAGATCCTGAGAGATCTGGGGATCTCAAACATTGAGCTGCTTTCCTCGACTAAGAGAAACTTAATCGGTTTAGATACTTTCGGCATCACAATAGTATCACAGCGGGCGATACCGTCACTGAACGCGGCGTCATTGGATTCAATTTCTACGGAGTCATAAAATGTCTGAGATCACCTTCGCCGATGTAGTTCACCAATCGATCTCCTTTTCACAAGAAGATCGCGCCGAACGACTCGTATTAGATCTTATCGACACTCCCTGGTTTCAACGACTAAGAGATATTAGTCAGACAGCCAACACACGATTGGTTTATATGTTCTCAGAGCACTCGCGTTTTGGACACTGCATCGGGGTCTCATATCTGGCGAAGTTAGTCTTAGATAGGCTCGCTTCAGCGCACCGTAAACAAGTTGAAGCATACAGACCCGCGGTACTTGTAGCAGCGCTGCTGCACGATGTCGGCCACTTGGCGCCTGGCTCACACACCGCCTTTAAAACTTGGTTCCCCGGGCAACCCGACTCTCACGAGGCTCTGGCGGAGATGGTTATCTCTGGGGATTCCGCGATCTCTAGGCTATGCGATAGTTATGCACCCGACCTACGCGACCAAGTGATCGCTATTCTAGCCGAGTCGGATCAAGTTCCCGCGTGGACCTGGCAGCTCATATCGGGAGGTGGTTGGAATGTGGACCGAGGTAATTGGTCCGCGGTTGATAGCGTTCTGGCCGGTGTTAGTTACGGTAAATACAACATCCCCGCCCTAGCTGACTCAATTGTAATCACGAAAGATGGTCAGCTCGCCCTGATGGAAAATCGCCTGGACGCGATGATGCACTTCGCGGTATCACGACACGCGATGTATCGACAGGTCTACCAACACCGAGTTCTGCTCGCCTCTGATACTATTAATAAGGCCGTTGTAGATCGAGCGCGCGCTCTGGGAGCCGATTCAGTCTTCGCTGACGAAACGATGAGAGAGGCCTTAAACGCCAAGTCAGTTAACGATCTGTCGATAAGCACTATCTTCGCGATGCGTGAGTCATGGTGGCGTTATCACCTAAGTCGCTGGGCCGCGAGCCAGGATCAGATCTTAAGTGACCTAAGCGACCGGATCCTTAACCGCCGCCTCTTTAAAACCGTTCGAACCGACAACGCCAAAAATGGTGGCGCGATTCGTGAGGAAGCTATCGCCGCTCTGAATAAATTAGGAATGGATCCTCGATACTATCTGCACGACCTTTCAACTGCGGATGTGCACGCCTCGGATTCAAAACAATCGATGTTAGTTCAACTAGATAACGGGGAGGTTATTACATTAGCCCAAGCCGACCCGCTCTTTAACGCGATGGCTTCTGAATCGCGTCAGTCGCAGCGATCGTGGTTGGCGATGCCGAAGGAAGTTAAGGCTCTGATCGGCCGAACGAGATAGAGCGTTTTCCCATCAATTACAGAGCGTAGGTTTTGTCGCGCGTACCTGTGCTCCGACATACGGGCTCAGTTCTACTTGGTAGAAACTATCTAATGTGAATACCCTACCTTCATTTGGCTCGATTCTCCTGACTACAGATCTCTCACCTGAGGCATCTAGCGCCTACGCGATGGTGGAATCATTACAGCGCACATACAACTCCGCTCTGACTGTGCTGGCCTGCATAGACACCTCCCCCCTCTATCTTGAGGCGAGCGCTGGCACGATCGATTCACCTACCGCGATTATATCGCCCGAGGCGCTCCAACGAAGCTATGCTGACGTTGAGGCCTCGCTAAAAAATCTTCTCGCTGAAAACTTTCCAGGGACACGCGCTCACTATCATATAATCCAAGCCCCTAGTGCCGTTAAGCATTCAATCGTCACATTCGCTAGCAACAATAAACCGGACCTAATCGTTATGGCCTCTCATGGGCGATCTGGTGTCGCTAGGGCGATTATGGGCTCAGTAACCGAGCACGTTTTGCGGCACGCCAAGCTCCCTGTACTTGTAGTCCCGGCTCAGCAGCGGTAGCATCCCCTCTTGGGATGTCAGCAGATGTTATTACTAAAGCCAGGTACAATCGAACGCTCTATGTAGCGTGCTGGCTTCTTGTTCTTTACACGGTCGTCATCATCGCCTGGGGCGCCTGGGTTCGCATATCTGGATCTGGGGATGGATGTGGTGATCACTGGCCGCTTTGCAACGGAGCCGCAGTGCCTCTCGGTGCTCCGAAAAAAACCTGGATTGAGGTCTCTCATCGATATTCGACGGCTCTGTTTGGTGTACTCGTTCTGCTGCAAATTGTGTTTATAAGACTGAAAACAAGCCAAGGGAACCTCGCGAGACGCTGGGTATGGCTGACACTGTTATTCACACTTACTGAAGCGCTTTTCGGAAGAGCGTTAGTAAAAAATGGCTTGGTAAATGAAAGCGAGGATCTCGGTCGCTTGATCGTCATGCCTCTTCATCTTTTAAATACCTCCCTGCTGCTATTCTCTGAGGTAGTAACTGCCGAAGGGATTCGCTTCTTTGATTACGCCAGGTCACCTCTTACTCGAAGGCAAAGGACTAGCCTCGTAGCGATCTTGGTTGGACTCGTGCTGCTTCTAGCAACGGGAGCAATCGCCGCTCTTGGCTCTCACTTGATGCCATCGAGCTCTTTTGTTCAAGGCTTACAACATGACTTCAGCTCAGATGCTCACCTTGCTGTCCGCCTCCGAGTTATCCACCCGCTGCTGGCTCTCTCTATACCAATGCTACTATGGTTTTACCTGGGCAATTCCCCAAGTGAAGTTTCAGATATCAGTCGGCAATCAAAAGGAGCCTATCGCCACCTTGCTTGGGGAACTCTAGCCACGATTTTTATCGGGATACTGACGTTAGGGCTGCTATCACCAACTTGGCTCAAATTATCGCACCTCTTAGCCGCTAATTTTCTGGTGATACTGGCATCCAGAGCGGTATTCCATTCTTTGTGGCGGCCATGGCGCACCGAAAACGGCAACTAGTCGCATCATACAAGAGCTGAGAAAGACGACCTCAGCAAAACGCCGTTACGAAAGGTTGGTTTCGTCCGGCCTCGCAAGACACAAGTAACGGACTCTGCTAGAATCGCGCCAACTTATGAACGACAACCAACAAGCATCAGATACCTTGGATTCGGTGCTGGCCCTAGCAAGAGCTTCTTGGGAATCTACCGCCGGAGTTAGGGGCCGCCTCTTCTGTTTTATCCTCCTTTACGTCCTCGCGTACTCTATAGATTTACTCGTTCCATGGGCTATCGGCTGGATTTTGGGGGTATTTGTCAAAGAGGGGCTGACCGAACACGCGATCCAAGAGAGCATGCGCTGGATCGGCTTATATGTCGCGCTTAAAATGGGATACGCCGCCGCCCATCACTTCGGACGGTATTACCAAGGGACAACGGCTTATGTGGCACGCTTTAAAAAGCTCGAAGAGGTTTTTACAGCGCTAATCTCTTTTCCTCTTAAGTGGCACGTCACTCACCATACTGGCGAGAGCTTAAGCAAATTAAACCGCTCAGTGGGAGCTATTGAATCAGTTGTTTCCAACTACATCTGGCAGATCATAGACGGCGTGATGAAATTCTTCGCCGCCTCGATCTTGATATTCGCTCTCGATGTTGAGGTGGCGATCGCGGTTTTAGTTATGGGGTGCGTCACTGTGGCAGTGATGATTCTTTTTAACGCGCGACTTACCCGTAATATCCGTCGCAACAACAGATTCTATGATAAGCTTAATAGAACCTGCGTAGATTACCTCTCGA
Source organism: Bdellovibrionota bacterium (assembly GCA_044356215.1). Taxonomy (GTDB): domain Bacteria; phylum Bdellovibrionota_C; class UBA2361; order UBA2361; family OMII01; genus OMII01. The sequence continues at coordinate 13,959 of JBIKWQ010000005.1, forward strand.
ATATAATCACTGTTAAGACATTACACCTCGAGCAACCGGCGATCTCCTATCTCACCGACCAACGTGGTGACGGGCTAAAACTCTCGCGCAAGATCTGGAAGTACCAAGAGCTGAAATGGGGTACGATAGCTGTCGGCTACAGTTTAGTGATGGGAACATCGCTGTACATCTATTTTGGCAATCAGCGCTCACTCGGTGGTGCCTTTGATGTAGCTCAGGTTTACGTTCTGCTCAATTATCTCGATCGTATCTTCGCAGCTATCGGATCCTTTACTGGCTACTACGGGGGCATTATTGAGGCGGCGACAGCCTACGATGACGCGTCTAGCGTATTGAAGGGATCAAAGCTAATAGCGCCGCCGGTTTTATCGGGAAATCTAAAACCAGACTGGAGCTACCTACAACTTAATGGAGTCGCGTTCTCTTATGGAAGCAACTCCTCCAACCTTAGAAACCTTTCTTTGAGGATTAAGCGCGGTGAGAAGATCGCCCTAGTTGGGCCAAGCGGCGGGGGAAAATCGACTTTGCTTAAAGTGCTTTCAGGGATGTTAACCCCGCAAGAGGGAACGGCGACGAGCGATAATGACGCGCCGATAACCTTCGAGGATATCGCTCAGGTCAGCCTCTTAGTCCCTCAAGAACCGGAGATATTCTCTGAGACCGTCGATTACAATATTCAATTTGACCAGGATTTCTCAAAGGATCAGATGCGCAAAGCGGTTGAGATCTGCCGCATCGATCACATACTTGAGAAGCTATCTAACGGCTGGGATAGCTACCTTGAGGAAGCCGGACTAAACATCTCGGTTGGAGAGCGTCAACGGCTCGCCCTCGCGCGCGGAATTCTAAGAGTCCCCGGGAAAAATATCCTTCTGCTAGACGAACCAACCTCAAGTCTAGATCCGCTAACAGAGAAACAGATATTTGCCGGGATCCTACACGAGTTCAGAGATCTGTGCGTTATTACGGCTTGTCACCGCCTGGCGCTTGTTCCCCTGTTCGACACTATAATTTACGTTAAGGATGGTCGGATCGAGGAGATCGGATCTTTTCCAGAGTTGCGCTCGGCTGGCCGCGGCTTCTCGGCGGCCTGGGCTGATTACGAGCGTACTGTAGTTAGTCGGGATGGTAGTAGCGCGGCGGTCTAATAACAAAGACCGTCGCGTATTTTTGATTTTTTAATACGTACTATTGGATCGTATGGCTAGCTTTGACCGTAATGTACTGCGCAGGTTCCTTGAGCTAGCGGCGCCATTTTTCAAGTCTGAACTGCGCTATCGTGCGCTGGGGTTGGTTGTTTTGGTGCTGTCGCTCTCGCTGACTATTAACGGCGTCGGGGTGATCATGAGCTACATCGGGCGTGATTTTATGACCGCCCTGCAGACGAAAGATAGTGATCTATTTTGGTGGAAACTGGTTGAGTATCTCTTGGCGTTCGCCGTGGCGACACCGATCGTCGTATTTTACTCTTACTCCGAGCAGCGACTAAGCTTGCTTTGGCGTCGCTGGTTAAGTCATCGCATGCTATCGCGCTACTTTGAGAAACGGGCTTACTACCGAATTAACCTGCGTGGGGATATCGACAATCCAGACCAACGTATAGAGGAGGATGTCCGCTCCTTCTGCGCTCAGAGTTTAACGTTCTGTTTAATCTTTTTTAATTCCTTCGTTCAGCTCTTTCTATATGTTTATGTTCTCTGGTCAATTTCATGGAAGCTACTGGTAGCCGCCTTCACCTACTCTATCGTCGGCTCTATAGTGACTTATTTTCTTGGGCGCCCTCTGGTAGGCTTAAACTTCGCGCAGCTAAAAAAAGAGGCCGATTATCGATACAAGCTGATCAATATCCGCGACAGCGCAGAGTCGATCGCTTTCTATGGCCGTGAGGCGAGAGAGTTCACAAGGACGCGGCAGAGACTGAAGTCAGCTTTAACTAATCTCCTCCAGGTAATAAACTGGAATAGAAACCTGCAATTCTTTACCACCGGCTACAACTATCTCTTAACTATCCTTCCAACGGTTATAGTCGCCCCTCTGTTTTTTAAGGGGCAGATCGAGTTCGGCGTGGTGATTCAAGCTGGCGCGGCGTTCGGATTTGTTATTAACGCCCTTTCTATCGTGGTTAATCACTTCGGCAATCTCAGCATATTCGCCGCGGTAATAAACCGCCTTGGCTCATTCTCAGAAGCTCTTGAGGCGGCTCAGGAGCCTCTTACTCCTGGTCACAAGATCGCGCTCCGCACCGGGGACACACTATCCTTTCGTTCGGTGACGATCTGGACCCCCCGACGCGAACAGGTTTTGATAAGAGATCTCTCATTCTCAATGCCAGGCAAGTCTATCCTCATCGCCGGACCGAGTGGCAGCGGAAAGAGCTCGATATTGCGCGCAATCGCCGGACTATGGGATGTCGGAAGCGGTACTATCATTCGCCCAGATCTCAAAGGGGCTTTATTCCTGCCACAGCGACCATACATGATCCTTGGCTCGCTTAGATCACAGCTTCTTTATGGCGTGCCAAGAAAGGCACTACTTGATCGAGAGTTACTTAAGATTCTGGACCGAGTGAGACTAACTGAGATGTACAAGCGCGTTGGCGGACTTGACGCCGTGCTTGATTGGCCAAACGTGCTCGGCACCGGAGAGCAACAACGTCTGGCGTTCGCGCGGTTACTGGTGATTAAACCAAAGATGGTTTTCCTTGATGAGGCTACAACTGCTATGGACCAAACTATAGCTGAGGCTCTTTATTCGATCCTACCCGATTTTGTTGAGCGCTATGTAAGCACAGGAGATGCCTCTGAGTTGCGAAAGTTTCACGAACACGTTCTTACTTTAGAAGGAGACGGCTCATGGCGCTTCGAATAGCCCTCCTAATTATTTTTTCGTTAACCACCTACCTATCGGCATTCTGTCAGGAGTCGGTACGCAGAGCGATATTTGAGGATTGCGACCAGGCTAGGGCTGAGTACTTGAAACTCACAGTCGATCAGCAATCCTCGTTGATCGACTACCTTACACGTATTATCGCCCTTAACACCGAATCCCCATCCGCTCCTGAGGCATTCGCGGTGCAGCCTGGAGCTCAAGTAGCTCCAGACGCGAAAGGGCTGCCGGTGCCATACGCCGGAGATCTGATACCTGGCACTCTTTGGCAGAGCGCCGACGCGAAGCGGGATCTACGCGCTAAAAGGTGCGCCCTTGAGATCCTCGAGAGCGCCGGAGCGCTCGCCTTTTCCGCTCTTCCTTCCCTGGTGACTACCTACAGCGAGCAGCCATTAAGCGATGAGATCGCCGTTGGGGTCGAGGAGCTCTCGGCGTTAATCGCGGAGGAAGCCCATAAGGGCGGGAGCTTGCCTACGAAGGACGATATTAAAATTTTCTCAAGGCACGCCTTGGGACCCAGACCGCTCGTCGCCCGTAACTTAATTCATGAATTCAAGAATGAATCACTCCCCACCTTTGTACTTTTCGTAGCTAAAGAGAATCAGCGAATCAGCGATGACGCAAAGGCTTGGTTGAGATCACTTGATTCAGACGGTTCATTGGTTACGCGCGCGGCTTTGACTCTTCTCCCCACACTAACAAAGGAGCAGGCGTTAGAGCTAATGAAGAATATTCCAGCAACTTCGGAGCAGACTGAAGCGCTGTTTATCCGCGAGTTCATCGAGCTTGCTAACAGCGAGAGATTCTCCACTGTTTTTACCCAGATCCTTGGTCAAGCCTGCGAGCGACTCAAGGGTCTAACTTTAGACCAAAATCTTCAGACAGCTATCTCAACTATTCCTGGCATTTTGAATCCAAATGCTCTTACTGATAGCTCGCTCATCTGCCTTAGTCAGAGCTCACAACCACTAGCGAAGCAGGTTAAACAGCTTCTGATAGGTGACGATGCCATCCAGAAAACTCGGGTTATCAACCTCATCGCGCGAGGATTGCGAGCAAACGCCAAAGATTTGAATTCTGAACTGTTCTCCGAATTGCGTGAGATCGCCCTTAATACTGATTCCGCAGATTGGACCTCCGCGATAAAAGCATTGGCTTCGTTTAACAAAAATGGTGATGAGTTAACCTCATTGGCTCTTCAGCTTATTAAGCAATCCGCTAGAATCGCCGACCGCGACAAGGCACAGGCTGTGACGAACTCAATTTTTGAACTCTTGGGATCAGCAGAATTAAGCCGCGAAGCTACAGCGCGAATGATGCCACAGATAGTCAACTCAATACGCTCACAGAATCCAAATCCAATCGCGATCAAGATCGCCAAGGAGTCCCCAAGCATAGATACAACACTGATGAAGCTAGCTCTGACGAGCCCCCCTACTCCGTCATCTTTAAAGGCACTAGAGATACTCTCGGCGAGGACAGACGTTGCGGACAAAGCTCTACTTCCTCTAATCGATCTTCTTAGATTTCCCGAGTCCCAGAGGTTTGCGGAAAAATCGATCTTAGCGATTGGTAAGACTGCCGCGTCTACGCTACGGAGACACATCTCAAAGCTCTCTAGTGGATCTCCAAAGACAGGGGCTCTAGGTATTTTAGTAAATATGGGGGTAGCGACACTACCAGAGGCTCGCGAGCTAGCTGTTTATTTAAATAGCACCGGTGACTGTTCGTTTATAAAACAACGCGAAACGCTCCTATGCGATCTCCACCACTTTCAGCAAACGGATTCAGAGCTAAAGACGAGTATGACAGCAGTCATCACCCGCTGCCTCAGTGAGTGGGATAAAGAGCAGATAGCTCGCGTTGGAGAGTGCAATCCGAATAGCATCCTCGAGACTGGAGAAGCTATCGGCAGATCTCTCGCTGATGGCAAGTTATCAGATGAGCAGGTGATACCAATTGTCGACTTGGCGATCAGCGCCCACAACCAAGATGCTAAAGCCCCGGGTGCTGATACGAGCCGCTCTGCCGCATTGATCAGTCAGATCATTCTAAATGGTCCAAGAGATGCGAAAGAGAAGCTATTAATGGCCCTATCAGAAGTGACACGATTAGATTCAGCCGTTCAAGAGTCTTTAAGAACCTTAGCTGGCGAGCCTCTATCGGATTCTCCGATATCTCGATTAGCTATCCTGGCGCTCGCGACTTCGGGTGATACGCTATATCCATGGAGAGATTTTGTAAGAGCCTCCCTCGCGTCGGCTAAAAATGGCTCCCTCGATTCCCGACTGGCTCGGATCATTTCCAGGATTCCGGCTGATCAGGTATTAGCAGAGGTGATTCCGGCGCTTGAAGGCGACCAATCTGAGAGTATGGTCGCGGCCGCGCTCGTTGGGGCGTCTCTTGGACCAAAGGCTGTTCCCATCGTTTCAAGACTCTGGAATCTTCGAGAGAGACGCTCACCGGCGGTACGGTACACAGCGTCTTTAGCGCTGCTACAGATTAATCCCTTGACGCCTGATATGCACGAAACGGTGAAAAAAGTGTTGGTAAACCGTTTCTTTCGTTCTGCCCTGTCTATGAATATCCTGTGGAAAAACACGGTCGCGGTTAATGACCTAGATCTAGGAACCTTCGGGACGCTCCGCCTAGAACGGCTCAATCAACTGAATCGGCCCCCTGTGAACCAACTAAAGGACAGCGAAATCACTCCATAAATTCGTGCACTAGGGACGATTTTATCCTATAATATGGCGGCACCTCGTGATGATTTCAGGGAAGCTATCTAAGTGACGATCCAACTACAACCAGTAATCAGTCGGGCGAAGGGCCTCTTACGCTCTCTACGTGGGACAAATAGCGCGGATCGAAGCTTTGTGGAGGCCGGACAGACCTGGCAGCCAGAGGTTCTTTCACGAGAGGGATTAGAAACGCTCGCGATACAGTTGGCGGATCTACACCGAAACGCTATCGGTCAATTTCACTCAACTCGCCTCCTACGAGATTACAGAGCTAATCGAGCTACCCTTAAGCGCGTTTACCTACGTCTAGCCGAAGCGGCGCATAACGGCGAAGCCCTGACTGCGGGAGCGGAGTGGCTACTGGATAACTACCACCTAGTTGAGCGGCACGCCGCGCAGATCAAGAAGTACCTTCCGCGCAGCTTCTACCGCATCCTTCCCAAACTGACTCGAGGAGACTCAAAGGGACTCCCAAGGATATTTCATCTGGCGATGCAGTGTGTCTTACACACCGACGGCAGCATCAACGCCGAACGCACTTCGGGCTTTATCGCGGCATATCAAACCAAGTTAGAACTCTCTTCGGGTGAGCTCTGGGCTTTCCCGATCATGCTTCGCTTAGCTTTACTTGAGAACCTACGTCATTTGACAGTTGAAGCGGAACGCGAACTACTGGCGCGCCGCGAGGTCTTCTCGTTAGTAGACCAAGTCCTAGGTGATGAATCACGCGCTGGAACGGAGATAATGGTCGAGCTGGCGCGCCGGATTAACGAACGCGAGAACTTCTTACTTCACGGTGCACTTGAACTTCTTAAGCGACTAAGAAGCCGCGGCAAAAAGGCCTACATGGCGTTGCAGTTCTTAGAAGAGAAGCTAAGAGAGAGGGGCTTAGATCCTGAGGAGCTGCTCCGAGCCGAAGATCACCGACAAGCCACTAGACAGATCTCAGTCGGCAACACACTAACTTCCTTGAACGCCGTAGATCAGATGAATTGGCGCGATTGGTTCGAGTCTGTCAGCTTGTCAGATGCCGCTCTTCGTAAGGATCCGGCGGGAATCTACTCGCGCAACGACTTCATGACTCGAGATGTCCTGCGACAAGAGGTTGAGAAGTTAGCTAAGATTCTTAAGAAGACGGATTCTCAAGTCGCCTCTGCCGTGATTGATTGCGCCCGTGAGTCGGCGACCAACTGGCCAGGCGTCGATGATCGGTCCAAAGTACAAAGGTATGTTGGCAACTTCCTCTTCGGTGATGGCCGCGCTGCCTTGGAGAGCAAGCTCGACTTCAAACCATCTCTGAAGAGACGCTTTCAACGTTTTCTCTTCAAGAATTCTCTAGCTACTTATCTGGGCTCAATCTTCGTTCTGTCGTTGATATTTGGCGGATACGTGTGCCTAATCTCAGAGTGGGTAGAGGCTCCTAAAATGGCGGTCGTAGGGGCGTTAGTATTGTCACTTCTGCCGATGACGGAACTGGCATCGAGCTTAGTTCAATATCTCGTTTCTCGTTGGGTAAGACCTAGGCCGCTGCCAAAGCTAGAAAGCGATGGTCCGGTCGCGGGCGAATCAAAAACCCTTGTTATTGTTCATACGATTTTTAGCTCGACGGGATCGATTCAGCGGGCGATCGACGGCCTAGAGGTCAGATTTCTCGGAAACGACGATCCGGCTTTTACCTTTGTCTTGATGGCGGATCTACCCGATGCGCAAAGCGAGCACGCGCCTCAAGATGAGGAGATAATTAACGCCGCCAAGGAGGGGATCGAGACTCTAAACAGACGTCATGCGCGCGGCGACTCTCCCCGCTTCCTTCTATTTTTCCGCTCGAGGCAATGGAATCCAAGCGAGGGTGTGTGGATGGCTTGGGAGCGAAAGCGCGGCAAGATTGAGGAGCTTAATCGCCGGCTACATGGCGATCTAAACACATCCCTTAAGCTTATTGTTGGAGAACCGGAGCAGCTTGAGGGAGTTCGTTACGTCATCACGCTTGACAGCGACTCTCAACTAGCTCGCGATGTGGGTAAAAAGCTTGTAGCCACGATCTCACACCCGATGAATCGCCCAGTCATCGATCCGAAAGTAAATCGAGTTACTAGCGGCTATGCATTTATACAGCCGCGGGTAACGATCTCCCTGACCTCGGCGACCAGCTCATTTTTCTCACAGCTCTTCTCTGGACAGGCAGGTTTAGATCCTTACACAAATGTCGTCTCTGAAGTCTATCAAGATCTCTTTGGTGAGGGATCTTTCTGGGGAAAGGGAGTTTATGACGTGCAAGCCTTTGAGCATGTTCTGCGCGATCGTGTGCCTGAGAACGCGCTACTGAGTCACGATCTCTTTGAAGGATCCTTCGCGCGTGTCGCCCTCGCGTCTGATATAGAGCTCTACGACGATTTCCCATCTAGATATATGGCGTACTCGAAACGGCTACATCGGTGGGTACGCGGCGACTGGCAGCTCCTACCGTGGCTTTTTCCACGCGTGCCGACCAAGGGTGGTAAACAGAGGAGTCAGATCTCGTGGCTCTCGTGGTGGAAGATGTTTGACAACCTCAGACGTAGCCTCGTCCCTCCAGCCTGCTTGGCCGCTTTAATGGCCGGATGGATCTTCCTGCCAGGGGGTCCGCTCACCTGGACAGCGATAGTTTTAATAGTTATCGCCTTCCCCGTCTTTACGGGCCTGGCGGCGGTTTTCGCACTTCCAAGTGTTGGTATATCAATCGGCGGACTCCTAGGTGATATCGGCCGAGATCTTTGGCGCAATACCGTACGCTCTTTTATGGGAATCGCGTTTCTGCCTCACCAGGCCGCGTTGATGATTCACGCGATAGCGGTGACTCTGCGACGCGTCTGTTGGGAGCACAAGCACCTATTAGAGTGGGAACCAGCTGAGAGAGCAGAGAGACGCTCAAAGAATGAGCGCGGTGAATACCTTAAACTTTTCATCCCAGCGATGCTGGTAGTGTTCGCGGCTCTTATCCTCACCGCTTACGTTAAGCCCGCTAGTCTTTTATACGCTCTACCCGTGGTTGGTCTCTGGCTTCTATCTCCAATGATAGCCGATGCCGCGTCTAGGTCGGCGAAGATTACCACCTTTACAGCGACCCCTTCCGAGTCGAGGTATTTAAGACGCCTGGCGCGTGATACGTGGCTCTTCTTCCGAGAATACCTCAGACCTGAGTACAACTACCTGATGCCTGATAATCTGCAGATAGTTCCAAACAGGGTCGTTGCTGAGAGAACCAGCCCGACTAACATCTCACTTTCGATGCTCAGTGTTCAGACAGCCTATGATCTCGGATTTTTGCCGTGGCACACCGCTGTCGATAAGATCTCTCTGATTACTTCGACGATCAGATCTCTGGATAAATATAGGGGCCACCTCTTTAATTGGTATTCTATCAGGGACCTGGCGCCTTTAAACCCGCGCTACATATCTACGGTTGATAGCGGCAACTTGCTCGGGCACCTATACACCCTTCTCTCTATCTTTGATCACTTCGAGAATTTTGGAGTAGTTAAATCCACTCACTTCGAGAGCGTGAAGCAAAGCATTGAGGATCTCCTCTCAATTAAGGATCTGACACCGCCGGGAGAGTATCGAGCGAGACTGGTATCCTTCAAAGACCAGATGGCGGCGCATCCAACCTCTGATATCGCTACTCAGCTCTCGATCGTTACTAGCCAACCAGCGCTTGAATTAGTTGCCTCACTGAATTCCGCCGCTGAAATAGATCAGAAGCACGCGTCCGAATTTCGCGCTTTAGCGGCTCTGATGACAGACATCAGTGACGCCAGCGAATTGCTTGGATGGTTTAATCCGGTGCGGGAGTTAGCCGCGGCCGCTAGGACTGTTCAGCTAAGTCACGATACCTCATCTGAGCCACTTCAACGTCTCCTAGTTCTCAGCGTTGAGACTTTAAAGAATATCCAGGGGGCCACTCCGTCGATTAGCTTTATCGACACGACTACAGATAGGCTGTTAAGCGCCTTAAAAGAAGTTCAATTAGAGAGCGTCGGAGACGTGCTTCGTCCGATCGTCTTTGATCTTACTAACCGCGTCAACGCTGCAAGGACGTTAATAACGACTCTTAGGGATACAGCGAGAGCTACTGTTGAAAGTCTCAAGCAGATAATTGCCGACATGGATTTTTCATTCCTCTATGATGGGGAGAGAGATCTATTCACGATCGGTTACAACGCGGAACACGCTAGAAAAGATCAGAGCTTCTACGATCTTCTCGCTTCTGAGGCGCGCCTGCTAAGCTTTCTGGCTGTAGCCCGCGGCGAGGTCCCACAGAAGCACTGGTTCTCTCTTGGCCGATCCCTAGCGAACACTCCAGGAGGCAAAGCTTTGATCTCGTGGAGCGGTACCATGTTTGAGTACCTGATGCCATTTATTGTCATGAAGGACTTCCCTACTACTATCCTAGGAAGGACTGGACGGGCTGTAGTTAACGCGCAGATTCACTACGGCGCGCGTCAATCAGCTCCTTGGGGAATCTCCGAATCCGCCTATAGCGGCGTCGACTTTGAGAAGACTTATCAGTATCGCGCCTTTGGTGTCCCTGGGCTTGGACTAAAGCGGGGACTCTCGGAGGACCTGGTTGTATCGCCGTACTCTACCATGTTGGCGTTGGGATTCGCTCCGTCACTTGAGAGCGCTATCCGCAACTTAAAGCACCTCGAAGATGAGGGGGCGCGAGGTGAATTCGGCTTCTATGAGGCGGTCGACTATACAACCACGAGACACATTCGCTCAGAGGGTAAGCACATAGTGCAGTCATTCTTCGCTCACCACCAGGGGATGTCTCTAGTCAGTATTAACAACATCCTCAACAACGATATCATGCGTGAACGTTTTCATGCGCAGCCGGTGGTTAAAGCGGCTGAATTACTTCTGCACGAGAGGTTCCCAGATCGCGTAGCAGCGATCGTACCTCATGAGCCTGAGTTGGCGATGATACACCGCGAAGAGGAGGAATTTGAGGCTCCAGGCTTAGAGGTGATCACCTCCCCGCACTCATTAGCTCCTCGTGTTAGACTTCTCTCAAATGGTAAATACTCAGTCCTTGTCGACTCCGCCGGTGGTGGATTCAGCTCATTTGACAAGTCGCTTCTGCTCACTCGTTGGCGTGAGGATCCCACAACATCGCCTTACGGAACATTCATATACATTCACGATGCCACACGTAAGGAGACATGGTCAGCCGCTTATCAACCTACTAGAGTTAACGCTGACTCGTATGAGGCGATCTTTAGCCCAGGCAGGGCTGAATTTAAGCGCTTCGACGATAAGATATTCACTCACACTGAGATAACCGTTGCCCCTGAGGACGATGTTGAGCTTAGGCGCGTAACCATCACAAACCTAAGTGATGTGGAGCGTGAGTTAGATATTGTAAGTTATGCCGAGCCGGTATTGAATTCACAACGAGCCGACAACGCCCATCCAGCGTTTAACAAGCTTTTTGTGCGGGCGGAGCCCGTACCGGATTTCGACGCGATTATTTGCGCGAGAAGACCAAGGAGTGATCACGAACAGGAGCTCTTCTTTTTTCATCGGGTAACTCTCCGCACTAGCTACGCGCCGATCAGATTTTATACATCTCGCGCCAGTTTTATAGGTCGCCATGGGTCTCTGGCTAAACCGACGATATTTGAGGGAAGCGGTTCGGCCGTCCAACCGCTTGATGGCAATGTCGATCCCCTCGCCGCGCTGGGATGCACAGTGCGTCTTGAACCTGGAGCAAGCGAGACACTTGTGTTTATCTCCGGAGCGACCCGCTCTCGCGACAACGCTGAGATCCTGATCGAACGTTACCAGGACCTGATGCATGTCAACCGAGCGTTTGAGCTTTCCTGGAGTCGCGCTCAGGTCGAGCTACGTAATCACGCTTACTCAGCGGCCCAAGCGGACCTATTTCATAGACTCGCCGGCTGCTTGATTTATAACGAGGAGAACGTTCGAGCGACTCAGCAGACTTTGCAAACTAACCGCTTAACTCAGTCGTCGCTGTGGCGGTTCGGAATCTCAGGCGACCTTCCGATACTGTTAGTTAAGATCTCTGACTCTCGTCAAGCCAAGATTCTGCAAGAGCTACTTCTGGGCCATCACTTCCTGCGTGAACGTGGCCTCGAGTTTGACCTGGTAGTGCTTCACAAGAACCAGGGTAGCTACATGCAGCACCTGGCTGAGGACATAGAATACACGGTTAGGTTAAGTCCGGCTGGCGCTCTGTTAGACAAGCGCGGGGGTGTTTTCCTCCGCTCCAGCAGTCAGATCTCTGAGTCGGAGATAACCCTTCTCGAGACGGTTTCGAGAGTCGTACTTGATTGCGACCTGGGGGATCTACGAGAACTTCTAGCCAAGGCCTCTTTTGAGCAGGTCACATCCCCACTAACTATCAAACCTTTTACACGCTCTCAACGCAGACCTAGAGGATCACAGACTCTGGTTAAGGCTAATAAAATGGGCGGTTTCGTTCCGAGCTCCAACCACTACCTGCTTCCTCAGGTTGGAGATAATCGTCCTCCTCTTCCATGGTCTAATATCATTGCTAATCCTCATTTTGGGTTCCTCGTAACTGAATCGGGAGCCGGATATACTTGGTCTGAAAATAGCCGGGAAAACAGACTTACTACTTGGTCAAACGATCCAATCCTTGATCCAGTGAGTGAGGTGGTATTTATTCGGCGCGCCGAGAGTGGAGACTACTGGTCCCTCACCCCCTCCCCCTCCGGCTCCGGGCTCGATTACTCGGTCGAGCATGGGTTTGGCTACTCTACATTTACAGCTAACAATTCAGGCATCGACTCAGCGTTAACCTTATCGGGTTCGAATAAGGAGCGCGTCAAATGGCTCTCTGTGACACTTTCTAACGCGGAGTCTCAGGAGCAAAGGCTTGAACTAGTACTTTATTGTGAACCCGTTCTAGGAGTGACACGTGATGACTCTTATCGTTTTATAACGTCATCCTTTGATTTAACCGCTCAATCGCTCTGCTTACAGAACTACTACAACAACGAGTTCGCTGGTCGCGTAATGGCGGTAGGCGCTAGTGAGCCGATCGTTAGCTACACAGCTTCACGCCTTGAGTTCGTAGGTAAGAACGGTGATATCTCCGCTCCTGACGCGCTTAACCGCGGAGGATCCACCGCTTTCCTATCCTCAAAGACCCGCGGGATTAAGCTCTCAACCAAGACAGGGGCTGGCTTCGATCACTGCGCCGCTCTGCAGGTATCTATCACGCTGAAGCCTAAGGAGGAGAAGAATGTCGTCTTCTTTATCTCCGAGCACAGCTCGATGGACGCCATGCGTCGAGAAGCTCCCAAATACAGAGGTCTACAAACTCAACGGGTCGAACTTCAAGGGGTGCAACTATTCTGGCGCGAACTACTATCGACGATAGAGGTTCAGACTCCGAGTGACTCATTCAATCTGATGATGAATGGCTGGTTGCTGTACCAGACCGTAGCGTGCCGACTATTTGGTCGTTCGGCTTTCTACCAGAGCGGTGGCGCGTTAGGCTTCCGTGACCAGCTACAGGATTCCTTAGCTCTGCTAAACATCAGACCAGATATGGTTAGGCAGCAGATTATCCTCCACGCTGCGAGACAGTTTAAGGAGGGCGATGTTCAGCACTGGTGGCATCCCCCGACCGGTAGAGGAGTAAGGACTCGCATATCAGACGACCTGTTATGGTTACCTTACGCTGTCGCCAGATACATCGAAGTGACCGGGGATTATTCAATCCTCGCCGAGCAGGTGCCTTTTTTACAGGGAGCCGCTCTCGCTGATGGCCAGATGGAGAACTATTTCATACCCGAAAGGAGCTCTGAGGAGGGTTCTATTTTAGAGCACTGTCTGAGAACTTTTAGAGGCACCGAAGCCGTGGGGAGTCACGGACTGCCTCTGATCGGCGCGGGCGATTGGAACGACGGAATGAATGAGATAGGCCGCCACGGTAAGGGCGAAAGCGTATGGCTGGCCTGGTTCCAATGCGAGGTAATTAAACGATTCGCGCCTATCCTGGAGGCTCAGGGAGAACAGGAGAACGCAGACGCCCTAAGACAGAGAGCGGGTGCCCTCGCGGCGGCCGCCGAAAGGGAGGCGTGGGACGGAGCCTGGTATCGTCGGGCCTTCTACGACGATGGAACACCTGTAGGGAGCAAGGACAACGACGAGTGCAAGATCGACTCACTATGCCAATCCTGGGCCATTATTAGCGGCTCCTCGGATAAGGAGCGGGCACGCCAAGCGATGGAATCAGCGCTACGAGAGTTAGTAGATCACGACGGTCATTTGATCAAATTGTTAACCCCCCCATTTAACAAAACCGAGAAGAATCCCGGCTACATCAAGGGCTATCCGCCTGGAGTACGCGAGAACGGAGGACAATACACCCATGCGGCAGCGTGGTTAATTATCGCGTCAGCTCTCCAGGGGGCTGGTGACACCGCCTTTAATCTTCTAGATCTGATTAATCCAATTAACGCTACTTTGGACGCGAAGGGACTAGAGACCTATAGAGCTGAGCCATATGTTATGTGTGGCGATGTCTACTCTGAGCCGCCCCTTAGAGGCCGCGCTGGCTGGAGCTGGTACACGGGCTCATCTGGTTGGCTATATCAGGCCGGCATAGAGAATATTATGGGGCTAAAAGTTCATCCGCTTCATATAACGATCAATCCGTGTGTGCCATCGAGCTGGGATCACTCAGTGGTACGTTACCGTCGAGGTGAAAGATTATTCGTATTTGAGCTGATTAATCCATCGGGCGCTCAGCAAGGTGTTTCTCGGATTGAGGTAAATGGAACCGAGATACCTGACAAAAAGATCCAGTTAGAGGATCCCTCTTATAGAGGCACTGTAAATGTGAAGGTATTTATAGGACGCGATTAATCGCGCTTTAATTTTCTCTGCAAGCTGCGACGATGAACTCCGAGTACCTTTGCTGTACGGGATACATTCCCGTCGCATTCATCAAGCACTCTCTGAACGTACTCCGCCTCTACTTCAGCTAACGACGGCATTGAGGGCGCTTCGGATGCCGTTCCTACAATCTCGGGTTCGAACGCGCGCAGAATCTGATCTATCGTCGCTGGCTTGGTTATATAATTAGCCGCTCCTCGCCGGACCGCGTCTAGTGCGGTGGAGATACTTCCGAAACCTGTCAGCACGATTATTCGGCAACTTGGATCTAAGGCCGAGATCTCTTTAACCAGCCAGAGGCCACTCTCTCCAGGCATCCTGAGGTCGACTATAACTCCGCCAGGACGGTACTCGTTAAATACCTCCAGACCATTAGCGGCGTTCTCAGCTTCATAGATCGTCAAATCGCGGTCACGCAGAGAGCGGGCTAATCTCCGGCGAAACGGGGGGTCGTCGTCACACACTAATATCTTATCGGGCATCTGGCTCATATCATCATAGTCGAAGGAATAACAAGATCGACCTCACTCCCCTTGCCAATAGCTGAGGATATTTCAAGAGATCCGCCGACCTGCCGAGCGAACAGCTTCGCCACATAAATCCCAAGACCCATCCCCTCTCCCGGAGCCTTTGTTGTAAAAAACGGTTCTCCGAGCCTGGCTTTTATATCGTCGCTCATTCCCGAACCGGTGTCACGAATGGTGAATCTAACCGTGTCTCCCAGAACCGTCACACCACAAAAGACACTTCCGTCAGCCGAAGACGCCTGAACCGCGTTACGGATCAGCGCGTGAAGTGAGCCGAGGAGCGCGTGCTTTAGGGAATGAACCGATATCTCCAGAGCATGCTCAACGTCAAATGAGATCGGTATACCTGGATCCGAGAACCTCGATCTTAACTCAACAAAGACCTCTCTTAATTGAAAGGACCGTGGAGCCTCTCCCTGCAATTCAGAATTGCTCTCTCTTAATCTCCGCAGAATCTCGGCGCATCTAGCCAATTGTTCCTGAAGAACCTGAACGTCCTCACTCCAGCGAGGGTCCGCCTTTAAATCACGCGCGAGGTCCTCTCCAATCAAGGAGAGAGTCGCGAGCGGCGTAGCTAATTCATGAGTCACCCCGGCCGTTAATGTTGTTAGCGAAACTAATCTACGTTGCTCCTGCTCCTCCTCTCTTAATCCTTCAATTACTCGAGCCTGCTGTGAGATCTCTCGATTCATGCGGGTTACAAAGGCTGAGATAATCACCCCCAAGAAGACAAACGCGAGCAACATTCCGTGTAGATGCAGAGAGAATCCTGAATGCTCCAGGTGAGCCCTGTGGTTAGCATGGTTATCGAGGGGCGGAATCGGTGTGTGCAGGAAGAACAGGGCTAAAAAACAAACTAAAGAGACCGCGAAGATCCCCCACGTCCAACGGGCATCGAGAACCACAGCGGCCAGGGTCACGTAAGCTAAAAAGACCATGCTAAAAGGATTAGAGTATCCTCCACTAACGAAAAGTAGTCCTGTTAGCAGTAGCACATCGAACACTAAGGTTAGTCCCGATATCAGATCGGGAAATTCAGGGGAGCGCCTGGAGGTCAACATCAAAAAGGCGTTGGAAGCAAACCCTAGGCCCATTATCTCAAGAATGATTCCAGAGTAGAGTCCGAGGTCGAGCGCGTAATTGGCTCCTAAGAAAATAATCGCTAATGACGCCAAAGCTGCCCAGCGTATACGGATCAGCCAACGCAAACGTATAGCGTCCTGAGAGCTAAACTCAACCGGTTTATGCCTTTCGTACATTACTTAACTCTGCCCATAGCAAAAACTCTTTATTGCCTTCGGCTCCAAGAATTGGAGAGGGCTCAAGTCCACGACTTATTAGACCAAATTCTGGCAATGAATCAATTACTCGGGCGCAAACTTTTGTGTGAACCTCCGGGTCTCGGATTATTCCACCCTCTCCGATATCGTCCCTCTCAGCCTCAAACTGGGGCTTTATTAGCGCGATTACAGAGCCACCGCCTGGTCCAAACCATTTTACAACTGCCGGCAATATCTTATCTAAAGAGATAAAGGATACGTCTATTACAACCAAAGATACCGGCTCCGCTAACGCTTCTAGATAACGAGCATTCGTTCTCTCCATAACTACCACTCGAGGATCGGAGCGCACCTTCCAATCTAGGTCACCGTATCCAACATCGATGGCGTAAACTTTACTGGCCCCTCTGCGAAGCAGGATCTCTGTAAATCCACCGGTGCAAGCACCGACATCGGCGCAAACTGCTCCCGTTACCTGTACGGGGAATAGGCCACACGCCGCATCGAGTTTGTATGCCGCGCGGCTAACAAACTCTTTGCGATCACTTATTGAAACTCGAGACTCCGAGGAAACCAAAGTGCCAGCTTTATCTACGACCTCGCCGTTGACTCTCACGAGTCCAGCTAAGATCTCCTTAGTCGCGGTGTCTCTGTCAGCACTTAGGCGGTCGTTTATCAGACGCTCAAGCAGCGTTACCTTTGGAGCTTTTTTCTTCACTTCTAGAAATTAATCTCCCTGTACCAGCGAGCCCAGTTTACCCAGAACGGACCCTTCTTCCTTGCCGCCCGGCGCGGCCATCAACATTCTGCCGGCCAGCCGTGAAAATGGCAACGATTGGAGCCACACCGTTCCCGGTCCCTGTAACCTGGCAAAGAACAGCCCCTCTCCTCCAAAGAGCGCGGATTTCACACCACCTACCTGCTGCAATGAGAAATCGACTGTGGGTTGAAAGCCGACGATGCACCCGGTATCAACGTGCAGCTCTTCGCCAGCCGCTAATTGACGCTCTACAACTGAGCCTCCGGCATGCATGAAAACTAGTCCATCTCCTTCGAGCTTCTGCATAATAAAGCCCTCACCACCGAATAATCCGGTCAGGATGCGGCGTTGGAAAAATATTCCAACAGATACTCCCTTTGCCGCGCAGAGGAAACTATCCTTCTGGCACACTAGAGCTCCCCCAATTTTATCCAAAGATACCGGCACTATGTTTCCCGGAAATGGAGAGGCGAAAGAGACATGCGCTTTGCCACTTCCCTTGTGGGTAAATACAGTGAGGAACAAACCCTCGCCCGTCAGCAACCGTTTACCCGCTCCGATCAGCTTATCGACTACTGATGACTGAGACGCTCGAGCATCTCCAAAAACGCTCTCCATGACTATGCTCGGGTCCTTGTACATCATCGATCCCGCCTCAGCGATAGCGGACTCACCAGGGTCTAGCTCAACCTCTACAAATTGCATCTCCGCGCCGCAGACCTTAAAGTCGATTACATCTGAGGTTATTTTCGATATAGGTGGGGGCGCGCTCGTTGTCCTGGTTTTATTCACCGCCAACTCGGCAACATCGGCGATCGGCCTCCAATCCGGAAACCCATCACGCCACGCATATCCGTTTCGATTATCGCGCGCCTTAGCCGCCGCCACCGACAGATCGAAAGGCCCTTGCTGCTGCCCGTTGTAACATAAGTACCATGCGGTCATCTGAGATCTCCAAATGGAATGATTCTAAATCCTAGATAAGATTATCGTCAGGTTTGCCGCATGTCTCAATATTAAACCCGCGGCTGAGGGGTGTTTTCAGTGAAAGATTCAGAACAAACCGCCGTTACAGATCATTTAGCTATTCCGCGGCTGACACTTAAAACCGGAGACCGACAGATCCGTACAGATAAGCTCAAATCACTTTAAATCACTTAAAATTATTTGCTATACAACGCCCATTTATTTCGATAAGGTGAGCGGCGTCTACTTATTAGGACCAGCATCTCTATGTCTGACACAGCTCAAAACACCTCAAACAACTCCCAGTTAGACGACAAACGTATCCTTCGGATCGCGGATGTCTGTTTTGAAATGTTCACTATACAAGAGCTTAAACGTCCAGTAGCGATACTACGAGAGATCGCCCTCTCCTTCCCAGATGCCAACTCCAAAGAGATCCAGGAGGCGATCAAGATGGCGATCTCGTGGCGCCGAGCTCTCCGCGGCTTTAATGGTTGGACGCACTAAGACAGACAAAGTCTCCCTGCCATTCCCCGTTGTTAATTAATCTAAGGGTACCGCCTTTATAGAGCTCCGCGTCAACTGAGACATGCTCGTCAGAGATCATCATATCTGTGTGAACGACACTCTCGTTGCAGCCGATACTCTCACATTGTTCTTTAGTAAGATTCTCAAAATCACTCAGGCAGTTCTTATAAGCGAACCCTACCGCGATGTGGCAGGCAGCGTTTTCATCGAAGAGGATCTCCTCAAAGACCTTACCGCTCTTAAAGACTGGAGAGTCAATTCCTACTAATGCCACCTCACCAAGTCTCTTAGCGCCAGCGTCACTAGCTATGTACTCACGGAATGTCTCAGCCCCCGCGGAAGCTTCAAACGAAGCTATCTCGCCATTCCTAAAATTTAAGACCAGGTCCTGGATCAAAACTCCGTTGATGAGAAACGGTCGTGTTGCTCTCACTCGTCCTTCTGTCTTTCTCCAATCTGGAGTCGTAAAGCATTCCTCTGTGGGGATATTAGGCTCATATGACGCCCCACTTGGCCCCGTGTCTGAACCCCCGCGGAAACGCGCTCGCTCACTTAATCCTACTACAAGGTCAGTCCCTGGGCCGGTAAATCTAAGCGACTTAACGCCTAAGTCGTTTAGCATACGCGCTCGCTGATGAAGCACGTTATCGTGTTGCTTCCAGAGAACCATAAAGTTCTCGTGATCAACTCGGGTAATGGCGAAGATATCTCTCCAAAGCGCGTCTTCAGCCTCGCTCGGTGTAAGCTCAGGATACAAGCGTGCCCCCCACGCTGGTGTAGCTGCCGCGCCGATCGTCCAATGGACCTTTGACTTACCTATTCCTTCTTCATAAAACGACCTAACCGATGAGTAAAAAGCCTTTCTCTCCGCGTTTACTCTCTTTGTGTCCACATCAGTTAAGAGGAGCGGGAATTCAGGGCCGATAATTTTTATCTGCGCTCCATTCTCATCTAATATCTGCTGATACTTGGCCGGCACATGCTTTGGCGTAAGTGTTACGTACTCATCCTTTACGTTTTGCAACTTAAACCGTTGGAGTCTAGGCTCAATTAGATCAAGCATCACCGCCGATGCGCCAGCGCGGTAAGCCTCTTTAGCGACTAGGAAAACTAACTCTCTATGCGCCACCTCCGCTGAGATGTTAACTAATTGTCCAGGTTGAACATTCGCGCCCCATGCAACCAACAACTTAGCGTATCTTTCAAGTAGGATCTGTTTATTCATAAATCTCCATTACCAACGCACTATATTTCCGCCCCAAGTAAACCCAGCGCCAAACGCCAGGGTTAGAACTAGATCTCCCGCCTTAAGTCGTCCCTGCTCTACCGCCTCTGACATGCAGATTGGTATGGTAGCGGCTGTTGTATTTCCATAACGAGTAATATTATTAAAAACTCGCTCGGCTGGAAGCCCCAACTGTTCACGCACCATCTCATTGATCCTCAGGTTAGCCTGATGTGGGATGACTAAACTTATGTCAGAAGGTCGCAGACCATTGCGTTTTAAAAGCACCTGCGCCGTCTCTAGTAGTCTGGTTACGGCGTTCTTGAAGACCACCTTACCCTCCATCTGAGGATGCACTAGCCCCTGCTCAAGGTCCGAAGACCTTATAAATCCAGGGGTCGCAGTTCCTGGAAGCTTCATGCAGAGAACCTCCGCCCCTGAGCCATCACTACCGAGGTATGAATCAATGATTCCAACTTCGCCTTCGCGCTCCACCTCTACTGCTTCAATACAGAGAGCACCGGCCCCGTCTCCGAAAAGAACCGCCATCTCTCGGCCCCTGGTTGTCAGGTCAAGTACTGGCGACTGCACCTCTGCACAAACGAGTAAAACTTTGCGAGCTTGGCGACTCTTTATGTATCCATCAACGCACGAAAGTCCGTAAACCAAACCGCTACACTGGGCTCTAATATCGAGAGCTGGAATAGTCCGGCACCCGAGCCTATTCTGAAGCAGCACGCCGACACCTGGGAAATAGAGATCTGGGGATAGAGTAGCTACAACTATTAAATCAACGTCACCAGTCTGCCAGCTTGCTCGCTCCAGGGCCCGCCGAGCTGCAGCCTCTCCAAGCATAGACGTAGTTACGCCTTCGTGATCTATAAAGCGACGCTCTTTAATGCCTGTGCGCTCAGTGATCCAAGCATCTGTAGTGTCCATTAGGGTTGAAAGTTCCTCGTTGGAAACTCTCCGATCTGGGACATAGTGTGCTACCGAAACGATCTTCGAGGCTAAAGCCATTATACTCTCCTGAGGAATTGACGACTGTTACTAAACTGCCCTCAAGGGTATATTACATCGCGGCACTAATAATGGACACCTCACAATTAACCAAATTCAGAGTAGCGATCTACGGCGTTCTGGTCGAGAACGGGCGAGTTCTACTAACAGATACTCGAGTGCCGTCGGGAATCATAACCAACTTTCCAGGAGGCGGGTTAGAGCTAGGCGAATCGCCGATTAGCGCACTCGAGCGTGAATTTGTTGAAGAGACCTCAATCGATGTAAAGGTAGGCAATTTACTCTACTGCTCGCACCTCTTTCAGCAGAACCCTGAATACCCGCATGAACAGTTAATGCATATCTATTATCGGGTCACTCGAGTTGGTAAACAGGCAAACCTTGCGGGGAATGGAGATGATGTTGCTCAAGCTTCGTGGGTAGCTAGGGGCGACCTGGGGAATAAGAGAATTTTAGCTGTTGACCTTGAATTCGTTGAAAGCTCCGCGTTCATCTCCCTTTTTTAGAATTTGGTTAGCGAACTAGATTCAAGTAGACAGTGAGCTACTCCTTTGATAATTCATAAATATGCAAATGCAAGAAATACTTAATCAGATTGAAAGCGGATCAGGTATACTTAATCACTCGCCTGCTCTAACAGCACTAATCCTAGCCGGCAAAGAACAATGGGAAGAAGCTCATGCGACTGTGCAGGATGAAACCGACCGCATGTCAGCCGCAGTTCACGCTTACCTCCACAGACGTGAGGGTGATATCTGGAATACCAATTACTGGTACCGGCAAGCAGGACGCAAGCCGTTTGTGGGGAGTCTTGAGGATGAGTGGCTGGCGCTGGTCGGGGAGCTGGGTATTTCAGAGGCTGAGGCGGATGTCAGAAACGATTAATTAACTTATGAAGTTCCCTTAATCACTCCGCGATAGGAGTTGTCTAATTTCTTCGACTGCCTGCTTAACGCTTTTCGAACGAACTGCGACGCCCGGCTAAAAAGACCACGCCTGCCCAATCCAGCTTCAATTATGCTAGGCTCTTACGATGAAGAGTAACCGTTTAATAGCCCTGGCTTTAATTCTTCTGCCGATCCTAAGCGCATCCGCCTCTCCCAACTTACCCACCTTTGACCAGCGCTCATTTCTCTTTTCCTGGCCCGGGCAAGACGCTCGCGAGAGTATGATAGATCCGCGTGAGCCTATCGTTACAGACCGTCCAAGCTTTACGGATTCCAGTAGGACTGTTGGCAAGGGAGTGACCCAGTTTGAGCTAGGCTACATCTATTCATATTCAGACAGTAGCAATTCAGATCCAAGGTTCTCGGCTACACACTCGTATCCGGACCTATCACTACGTCAGGGGGTGTTCGCTAATTGGCTAGAGCTACGAGTGGCCGGCACAATTTCCAGTTTTACTCGGTCGGGTGACAACTATACCGGCATAAACGACCCACTATTAGGATTTCGTTTAGGGCTCTTTGCTCAGCATGGGTTCCTTCCAGAGCTATCTATTACGCCCAGGACATCGCTACCGATAGGGTCACCCTCTGTAAGGAGTGATAAGGCTTTACCAGCGATCGGGGCATC
Source organism: Bdellovibrionota bacterium (assembly GCA_044356215.1). Taxonomy (GTDB): domain Bacteria; phylum Bdellovibrionota_C; class UBA2361; order UBA2361; family OMII01; genus OMII01. The sequence goes on from JBIKWQ010000005.1 coordinate 36,401, forward strand.
TTACTCATGGAGCATAACTGATTCTCTATCCTTATCAGGTGCAACAAATTTTTCTACGCTGGAGCGACATAGCGATGGTGATAGCTATCGCTCTTGGGGACAGACGGCGATGATCTCCGTGAAGTCGACAGCGCAGACCTCTCTCTGGATCGAAGCCTACGCGGCTCTTCCTCAGCATTCCAGCGGGGAGCTAGATACTTATTACGGGGACGCCGGAGCGCTCTATCTGATTAGCGATAACACCCAGCTAGATCTGCGCATGGGGAGTAAGCTACAGGATCGCTTTGGGCAGGATATCTTCGCGGCTGTTGGAGTATCGGTTAGGTATAATCCTAAATTCGGCAGTTGCGGGTCTGAAAATGGCGCATCTACCCAAAATCACCGCGTCTTTTGAATTGTCGGTGCTCACCCTGACGGTGCCAGGGTTGCGCCGCCGACAAATTCAAAATACTTTGTGCTTTTGAGTACCTGCGCTATTTTCATCCTCCTTAACTGCCGAATCTAGGATAATTGACCTTCAGCCCTTACATGGTGCCAATATGGCAGAGCAGCAAAAGCTCACTAGGGCGAGGTTACGCCTCGCCTTCTTAGCACCGTTATCAAGCAGAACATCGCGTAAGCGAGGTTCTGCTATTACTACTTAGAGCTCCAACCAGTAATCTCGTAACCTTTCTTCTGTAGGCAGTGCTCTACAAAACGCTCGTATGATGGCGACCTCTGGTTCATATCCTTGGCCGAGTTAAGAACACCGAGGATTCCACCGACGGCAGCTCCTGCTCCTGTAGCACGACCTGGATTGCTTCTTGTGATCGTTCCAGCCAAGGCTCCCGTTCCAGCTCCGACAGCGCCACCAATTAAACCCTGCTTAGCCATATCGCCGTATTTGTTTGGCTCTTTGATATACTGATCCGCCATAGCCATGCAGCTATTAAGATCCGCCTGAACAACACCCATCGGGGTTGATGAGAGCTTCTCGTTAGGAAAGAGGTCTGGTGTCTTTGGCCCCGAAACAGCCGAGCAGGCAGCGAGACTACAGATAAATAACGACGCAATTACTCTTCGCATAGATTCTCCGAATAAATATTTCTCTTCACAAAGCCGGATAGACGGGATCTTCGCATAAAACTTTTAGAGGGAACAGAGGGGAGAACGTTGCAAAACATGAAAAATATCCCAAGCAGATCTGGGATATAGATCACATCCCCAACTCTTTCCGCATCACATAATGACTTATCCGGAGGGCTACTCCTCTGGGCAAGAAACGCGAGCCATGGACAAGGGCTTTATTAAAAATACCATCTACTACGATGGACTTTTTACCTAAGGCAGACAGTGCTGTATCGGCAACCTGCTCTGCGCTGCGATAAGGCGAATGATACTCGCGATCGCCCAGACCAGCATGAAACTCGGTCCTGGTTAGTCCAGGTAAAACTGTTAAGACATCTACGCCTGTTCCTAGGCACTCTCCATGAAGCGCCTCTCCTAGGTACAAGTCAAAAGATTTAGTCGCCGCGTAAACGCTAAACCACGGCGCGGGTAACGCGCCAACGATACTGGAGGTTATAATCATCGCGCCGCGTTTACGTTCCTTCATCGCGGGAAGCAATCGAGAGGAGAGCTCAACTACCGCACGGCAGTTTAGGTCAACCATCGCCAACGCGCGATCGAGAGGGAGTTTATCTAAAGATCCTAGCAGGCCAAAGCCAGCGTTATTCACAAACAGATCAACTTCGATCGACAGACGCCGTAATTCGCTACTGAGAGTCTCTCCAGCTCCTGAATCTGTCAGATCTAAAGCTATCGGAACAACCTGGCAGCTATTCGACAGCGCTTCTAGCTCGGTCTTTAAGGCCTCAAGGCGATCTGAGCGACGAGCTACTAATACGATCCTTGTAAAGCCACGCTTAGCTAAACGACGCGCAAAACTCGCGCCGATCCCTGAGCTGGCTCCTGTAACTAGAGCCGTTTCTCCGTACCTCTTAACTAAGTCATTTGAGCTTAACGACATACTCGACAGACTTATAGGGCAACCATTAAGCCAACTTGAACTAACCCCACCATGAATCCTAGAACTCCGCCTAAGACCTCAATAGTCTTTAACTCGCGAGCTGAAACTTCGTGAATAATCGCCTCAAGCTTGGTTAGATCAAACGATTCTACCTTCTGACGAACTATCTCACTGATGTCGAGCTTATTCTCAGCCCTTTCAACTACTCTCTCTATTAGGGATGGGAACTTCTCGCTCAACTGGTCACGCAGCAGGCCCTTAACCTGTTCAAGTAAGGGCCCCTGCATAAACATACCGATCATCGGGTTTTGAGCAGCGAGCTTCTCGACGAATGAATCGATCTGCTCATTGAGAAAAGCACTCGCCTCTCCTGAGCTATCTACCCCCTTAAGGGCCTCTTTTATGTCATCCTGAGAGAATAGGTCGCGCTCAATCATCGCGCCTAAACTTTGAGCTATCTCCTTCTGACGGCGCGGTACCAAACCCTGAAGACGAAGCCCCAGGATCGATACCGGCCGGTGCGGCCTAAACAACATAGCTACTGCTATGTAGTTAGTCACATAACCTATCAGTGCCGAGATGATCGGTATTGATATTAAAAAAAGTAGATCAGAACGGGATGTCATCGTCGTCAAACGTTACTGGCTCATCCGATACTGCCGTTGAACGTCCAGCGTTCGCTGCCTTAGGCAAGGAATCCGCCGTTGGAATACCAGCCAGCACGTTATCGTTAGCTGGTGATGAAGCGTAATCACCATCAGCTCCCTTGGAACCTATAAACTCAACTGCGTCAGCCAGGATCTCGGTCTTATAGCGATCCTTGCCGTCCTCTTTGTCCTGCCACTTGCTGGTGCGGATACGTCCCTCAACGAAGACTTGACGTCCCTTTTTTAAGAAGCGTTGGCAGTTTTCAGCTACTTTTCCGAAAACAACTATGTTGTGCCACTCAGTGTGATCAACCCACTGGCCGCTCTGATCCTTCTTGCGCTCTCCTGTAGCGAGTGGAAAACGAACGATCGTCATCCCTCCCTGGGTAGCACGAGACTCTGGGTCCTTGCCGAGATTACCAAGAAGCATTACTTTGTTTATTCCCATAATTAAATCTCCGAATTGGTTACTTAGTCACGCGATTATATCGGGCCTTGTCCAGTGAAAGTTGCGAGCCAGATCCCTACCCTCCGTCGTTTTATAGCCCACTTTAAAAAGCACTTAAAGGGTTGTTTGGGGCTCTTTTTAAGTCCCTTTTAAGAGCTGTGGGCTTTAGGTCCGCGGCCGCCTAGGGTATGATCCTGAAGCTTTTCCGTTTTTGGTCGATTTAACCCCTTTTAGGCGCTGAAATAGTGAAGATTCTTGTAACTACAATACCCTACACCGGCATGAAGATAGACGCTCCGATCTCGATGGAGGCGCTAAATAACCGTCTGAGAGAGGGTAGCGATGACAACGCTATCACCTTTGAGGAGGCTCCGATGGCGGATCTAACCCTGACCCGAACACACGGTGGGGTGATCGTAAAAGGCATCGTTTCGGGTCGCTGCAAGCAGGACTGCTCTTCGTGTGGAGATCTAGTAGACCATGAGGCGAGCGCTTCAATAGATTGGATCCTGCAGGGGGACGCCGACCGAGCCGCATCAGATGACGATCTAGATGATCCTGGAGTAATAGTTTATCAAGGTGATCATGTTGACCTGGAGGAGCCTCTCCAGGAAGCTCTAATATTGAGCCTCTCCCCTTTCTGGCATCCACCTCGAGACTCTAAAGAGCGCTGCATCATGTGCAAGCGCGACTGCTCACGAAAGATGTGGCGGGCCGCTGATGAGTCCGGTTCAAGTGAAAGCGCGGATAAGCCAACCAAAGGGGCTAATCTTGGCGCGCTGATCAAGGGAGCGATGAAGGAGAAGGATCGAAAGTAAGGGAGGCGTGGTCTTCCCCGCGTCTCCCTAGTTATGATTTCCGTCCACCGCGGCGACCCAGGTGCCATCAGGCAATCGTTCGGCGGATATGTGGTGCATACCGAATCCGTTCCAACTCGAACCTGTGCCTGAGAGTATGGGATTAGGTAAGACGATCTCCTCTTTAATCTCGTCTTTATTTAAAACTATAACTCGAAACATGCGGACACTTCTTCCGTACCCGCCGCGATTGTCCTGAACGAAGCGATAAAGCTCACCATCTATATTTAAGATCCGCCCTGCTGGGCGAGCGCGGCTTGAATCGCCGAGATAAAGGGGACTCTGCTTATGCTCAGTAAATTTTCCAGTAAGGCTTGGAGAGCTAAAAATAGCCAATCCGTAAGGCGCTAGGTTCGCGAAGATCCACCACTTATTTTGATAGAATACAAGGCTGGGATCCGAGTAATTCCCTCGCTTTAAAACCCGCTCCATGCGCCAGCGGTTCGGAAATTTAGTCGCTTTGTAGAGTCTAATCTCTCTGTTTTGTCGCGATTCCGGAACCATGTAGTAATCGTTATTTACCTTAAAGACGTAGGGGTAAGAGAGATGAAACGGTTCGCTTAAAACTACCCCACGATAACTCCATTCGCAGAGATCTTTGCTGGAAGCGACCCCTATCTCTCCCCTTTCTCTCGCTTTATTAAAGAGCTCAAAAAAAACGTACCAGAGTTCTCCTTCTTTTACTAAAAAAGGATCCGCAACGAACTCGCTCAGTGGCGAGGACACATTTTCTCTGGTCAATCTCGGATTATGACAATTTGGAATATCTTTAAGAGTGCTTAAGGTGGCGCCACTCATCAACCCCACAGACCAATTTTTCGGAGTTCGAGGTTCTTTGCTCGTTCGTGATGTCGCGGGCGCGCAGCTAGTGCTGAAGAGAATTAAGCCGATAATAAATAGCCGCCACGGATTATAATGACCGAGTGCTAGCGACTTCATACTACAGCTCTCTCTTGGCGAACTCTTCTATCTGGCGCTTTAACGTGCCGCTATCCCAAGATAACGCGCGCTCAACCGCTGATTCGAATGACACACCTTCCTCGCGGATAAAATGATAAACTCTCATTAATCCCGAAACACCTCGGCGGTCTACTATGGTCTGAAAACGCAAGCCTGCCGCCGCGTATCCCTGTGGATCCGGTGTAAAAGCGGATGTAGCGCCTCCTGCTCGAGCGAGTGCGGCATAGTATGCTCGCACCTGTCCGTGTGGAATGGCGCTTGTAAAATCACTAGCGTATTGCTCAAACCATACAGCGAATCCCTCAGACCTGGCTCTATCGGCGTCGACAGGACGCTCTGCTAACAGGGCGTGCTCAACGACATGCCCCATCTCATGAAGTAATACCTGGATTAAAAGATCGTCGGCCCCTTCCTGACGATCACAGTTGGGCGCGATGTAATCAGTGATTATATAGATCCTATTCGGCGGGATCATAAACCCTGGATGCTTGCCGGCGGATAGCGCTAGTGGAAACTGCGAAAAGGCTCGGTCCTTATCGATTAGCGCCAAGGTCCACTCACGCTTGGCATAACGTAGATCGGCTGTAAAACGGCCGGTACTAAGAGCACGATTGGCGGCACGAGCGGCTTCGCTTACGGCGCGGGCGGGATCCGCTTTGAAGCACCTCTCAATTGATCGTGACCAGCGTACTTTAATCGATCCAATGTCGGTGGAGAATTCGGCAAGACGCAGGTCATTGCCGACGTTTAAGTCCTCTGGGGCAGCGATCTGATCGATACTTTTATCATCACAGACAAGACGCTCGCGAATCTCGCGCGAAACCTGACGGGGATTAGTTATAGTAACTAGGTCCCCCCTCTCATCTTGATATACGCAGCGTCGGGCCGCGCTATCACAGAATGCCTCTGTCACAACGAGCAGATACAATCCACAAAGGATCTTTAACACTCGCTGGTATCTCATAAAAACTAATGGCTAGTTACCGCCCCATCGAGACAACGCCACGTTTTGATCTCTTACGACCAGTAACTACCCGCTTAGGCCTACCTAGGAGCGCTAACTCCAGCACCTCGCTTACGTGTTTTACTGGGATAAACTGGATCTGCTTACGTTGCTCCTCCGGAATCTCCTCAAGGTCCTTGATATTTTCAAACGGTATAATCACCTTTCTGATCCCGTACTGTAGTGCCGCCAAAGCCTTCTCTCGCAGACCACCAACAGCCAGCACATTCCCACGGAGCGTAATCTCTCCGGTCATAGCGATATCTTTCGATACCTTCCTTCCAGACAGAACAGAAACAAGCGCTGTGGCGATCGTTATACCAGCGGATGGACCATCCTTTGGTGTCGCCCCGCCTGGAACGTGAATATGGATATCGTGCTTGGAGTGGAACTCAGGATCTAGCCCTAAAATCGACGCGTTGGCTCGCGCATAAAACAACGCTGCCTGCGCTGACTCCTGCATGATATTTCCCAACTGTCCGGTCAGAGCTAATCCGCCACTTCCCTTCGCTAGTGAAACTTCAACTGGCATAACTTCACCACCTAGAGTGGTCCAGGCCAATCCACGAACTAATCCGACCGCCTCTCGTTGTTCAGTTACCTCTGGATCGTATTTCGTTGGTCCAAGCAATTTAGTTATACGCTCTGGATCGAGGGTCTTTACTACCTTCTTCTTTTCGGCGTACTCGCGCGCGACTTTACGGCATACCGCTCCGATCTCGCGCTCTAAATTTCTTACTCCCGCCTCTCGGGTATATCTCTCGACGATTAACTCTATAGCGGCTGGAGTAAAGTTTATCTTTTGCTTCTCTAGCCCCGCCTCTTTAAGCTGTCTCGGTATGATGTAACGCGTTGCGATCTTCTGCTTCTCCTGAGATGTGTATCCAGGGATCCAGAGGATCTCCAAACGATCTACTAACGGCTCTGGAATAGTGTCGATCGTATTGGCTGTAGCTAAGAAGAGCACATCAGAGAGATCAAACGGCACATTTAAATAGTGATCTGTGAAATCCCTATTTTGATGCGGATCCAAAACCTCTAATAGCGCTGATGCGGGATCTCCCCTGAAATCAGCGCCGATCTTGTCTAATTCATCAAGAACAAAAACTGGATTACGACTTCCGGCTGTCTTCAGTCCCTGTATTAAACGCCCAGGAAGCGCGCCTACATAAGTACGTCTGTGACCGCGGATCTCCGCCTCGTCTCTCATCCCACCTAACGACATGCGATGAAACTTTCGTCCCAAGGCTCTAGCGATCGATTGGCCTAATGATGTTTTTCCAACACCTGGAGGTCCGACGAAACAGAGTATCGGTCCCTTGGATTCGGGATTAAGGGTCCTAACACTTAAGTATTCAAGGATACGATCCTTTACTTTATCTAATCCGAAGTGATCCTCATCAAGGATCGATTTAGCTTTATTAAGGTCAATACGATCCTTAGTTGTGGTGCTCCACGGAAGATCCGTTATCCATTCGAGATAAGTTCTTAAAAGCGCGAACTCACCTGACTCGGGGCTCATTTGCTCCAATCTCTTTAACTGCTTGAAAGCTTCATCATTAGCTTGTTTCGGCAACCGGAGATCGGTCAAGCGGCCGCGCAATGCTTGCAAATCATCCGATCCGGTATCGGCCTCACCCAGCTCACGCTGTATCTGCTTAATCTGCTCGCGTAGATAATACTCGCGCTGACCTTTGCTCATCTCATCGCGCGCTTTGTCCTTAATCTTCTCAGAAAGGATAAATTTATTCAGATCATCTGAGATCGATGCGTCAGTTAGCTTTATTCGCTTGATAGCATCGTGCTCCTCTAGCGCGGCCTGAGCCTCCTTTAGGTCAACTTTATAGTGAGCTAAGATCACATCCGCCAACGTTCCCGGATCATGGATCTCCTCGGTAACGATCAGCATCTCCTCTGGCAGGTGCTCATATTCGACCAACACCTGCAAATTCTCTCTAATTCTATTTATGATCGCCTGCGTTTCGGCGGATATCTTTGGAGTCTTTGGCTGCGGAAGCGGCTCAATTCGCGCTATTAAATGCCTCTGCTTGTTCTCTATCTTTTTTGCTTTTGCTCTGACTAGCCCCTGCATCAAAACCTTGTAGCGGCCGTCCTGAACCTGCAATGTTCGCACTATATGAGCAACAACTCCGACCTTATAAAGATCCTTAGCCGCCGGATCCTCGACATCGGCCCTCATCTGCGCGACTACGAAAACAAGTCGCTCGCTGTTCATCGCCGACTCCATCGCCCTGATACTGTCTGGGCGACTTAAATAAAGCGACATCATGACACCAGGAAACGGCACCATATCCTTCGCCGCGAGCACGGGAAGGATATCAGGGATAGCGATCTCCTCAGGCTCTGTTACCCCTCTGTAAGAATCCTCTGACACTTCGCTTTTCTTTCTTTTTTGTACTTTCTTCTTGGTCATAGAACACCTACAGAGATAACCGCGACTCTCAATCCTGAGACTATAGCCTTGCGGCTCTCGGTTCAAAAGGGCCTAAATAAGCTGGGAAGACGCCGGTTACCGGTCAACAAACACGACTCCCTTGGTGTAGTATCCCACCTCTCCGGCTATCAACACAGTGTAGGCGCGCCTAGCGGATAGGATATAATCGAGGGCCACGGCTGCTCGACCGTCCGACGCGCGATTCGCGGTGATTCGCGCCAATCCTGGCTGCGCCTCTATGTATTCAGAGGCCGCGCCGAACTGCACGCTTTTAGCCCCACCAGACCATGTTGATACGTTAACTGATAGGGAGGACGCTCCTGTAGTACCATTAACAAACCTGATAACAGCGCCTGAGAAGTTCGTGGGAATCACATCCTCGATCAGCTTCGCCCGTACTCCAAAGGTAGTCGAATCGCCGTAGAGAAGAATTGAGTACGCGTCACTACCACTCGAGATAAGTGAAAACGAGCCAAAAACCGTATCAGGATTCAGAGCTCTAGTAATCGAAATAGATTGCGCTCCATCAGGGATAGATCGATAGCCTTTTGAATCAGTGAAGTGAATCTTAGTCTCTAACGGCCCGCCACTAAGCGATGAAATCAGGTCTACTGGACTGCCATCAATAGCACCGTGCAAGACTCGAACTCCCGAATTACTATCGCTGCCAATTCCTCCTGAGCCAGAACCACCGGAACTAGATCCGCCGCCGCCTCCTCCGCAGGCGACCAACAAAGAGGTCATCGATAAAAGCAAAATTCTCGCCGCAAATATTTTTCTCTGTTTCATGGAGCCCATATGATTTCAAACGCTGAAAAATCGATTACCTATTACCCGTTAAGAGCCGAGCGAATCACCTCTACCATCACATCATAACCGGCTGTGTTCGGATGAAGCCCCTCCGGGATATTCAGCAGAGAGCAGATGCTCAAGTCCGGACACATCGTCAGAAAGCGAAGCTCCACATCAGCGACAGGCAGGTCATTTATGGCCCCCAAATCTCGCAAAATCGTCGAGTACAAATTGGTATACGGGAGTAGCGAGCTATTAATAGCTGTAGGGGGCACGATAGTGTTTAGCACCATCTGTTTCCCCTCAGCTCGAGCTACATTTATCAGGCGTTGAACCGCTGGTCTGTACTCAGACGCCGAGACGCGCTGTATCGCGTCGTTAGTCCCCATCATAAATACAATAGTGTCGATATCGGAGCCGACTACAATGTCTGCGAAACGTTCGATCCCTGAATTGAGAAGTCGCTCCCCTGGAACCCCGGCGTTAGTCACTAGCCAGCTTCCACTGGAGCTTAAACGAAGGGGGTACCCTCTCGGGTCTCCCGAATCCTCTATTGATTCAACGTAACTGCCAGAGCTAGTGCCGTCTCCTACTCCGTAAGTAATACTGTCACCAAAGGCAAGAATGTTAACCTGCCCATCCCCGGTGACATCCTGTCCCGCCCCTCCTTGAGCAAATGCGGACTCGACGGCACAGCTTAGGGTCCCTGTGATGACCGCGAGATTAGATAAGAATACAATGCAAAAAAATCCGCCGAATGAGCTGGCCCTATCCCAGTAACTACGCAAATAAATACCAGTAACCATATACCCTTACCCGAGCCCTATACTGTTAATCACCACTTCCGTCAGCCCCGCCCTCTCAGAGACCGCGCTAACTGACTAATATCCGCTTTCGACTCGCTCTCCGGCTCCTAAAAGCGCCGCATTACTATCCGGCGCTGCCACAGGGGCTCCAACCGCCCCATAGCCTGGCTTCGTCGGTCTCTCTGGCGGTAGCCTCTCCTGAAATGAGTCGCGTAGAACCTCAACTACATAAAATCGCCTGGACATCTCACCTGAAGGCACGGTGGTGATCACCCCCGTCACCCCGCGATATGGCGGCGCCTGCGACAACATCGCCTCAAATGTACCTGTCCCCTGGGCGCTTTGCCTTACAGCGTTCATCGTCAAAGTTCCAGCGTCGAAACCCTGCGCCGCCAAGAAGTTTGGGGCAACCGAGTACTTGGCGCGATACGAGTCTATAAATTTGCGCACCTCCTCTCGTGTACTCTGCGCGAAAAATGGCGAAACAAAGAGAGCTCGCTCAAACAACGCCTGAGACCTGGCGATTTTCTGGGCATTGTCCCACATCGCCGTTCCTAACGGCCTAATTCTTTTATTCAGACCAGGGGAAAAATTACGCAACAACCTCTCGCTCACGTCGATATTATCCGCGATTACCACTCCCTCAGCGGTTGAGCTCTCAAGCTGCTTCGCCACATCGATAAGAGAGGCATCATCACTTGAGAGATAATTAAGCTCTAGCGCGACCGCCAAACCAAGAGCGGCCAACTTCCTCCTAAACGCCTCTAGTATCTCAGTTCCCGCCCCACTCTGTGGATAAACAATCGCAAAGCGCGTGATGCCGTATTCTCCGTAGGCTGAATTAATCAGTGATTCAATCTGGCTTGAGGTCGTAGCTCCCAGCCGAAAAACCCCCGAACCAGTCTGAAAGGACTCACTCTTTGAAAGGGAAACGATCGGCACACCTACTTCGCGAGCAGTTTGGGCTGCGGCCACAGCAGGCTCAGTCAGCAGTGGCCCCGCTATCACAGTCGCTCCAGATCCCGCTACCAACTCGCGCACCGCCGCCGAGACGCCCGCTGAATCGGCCCCTGGATCGCGTGAGATTAACGTCACCTTTGGGTCCTTGGTATTGTTCGCTTCTACCGCAAGCTCAAATCCCTGCTTCGAGTCCCGCCCCAAAGCGCCAAACTTATCCGATACACTCAGCACTAAACCGATCACCGGCGCGCCATTAGCAGTCACCTGAGCTGGAGCGACCGCCGGCCCCTCAAACCACATCCAGAAAGGCTTATCCGACTTATAATCATCAGGGTCATAAGACACCGCGGCGCGTCTTAACCTCTCTCGTCCTATTTGCTGATTTATAAATGTATCACCTTGCCACTTTACCGCTATGCGTTCGAAATCAACCTCAGACAGAGTGCGCAGCAAAAGATTGCTCCCGGTCTCAGCTACTCGAATCGCAGGACCTCCTGGCCGACCCTGTGCAGAGACCTTCGAAAACCACGCGAACGACTGATCAAAATCTCCGTGTCTGCCGTACGCGAACGCCAGCAAAAGTGCAAAGGGAACACTGACCTCCGCTTCCCCCGATCCTTTGCGCTTAAAAAATGCTCCCGTTGTAGTCAAAGCCTCTTTTGCCTGATCCAACGCTAGGTACTGACTTGCGATACGCAGAGTTGTCGCCTCTCCCTCCGCCGGACTAAGAGATTCTGTACTAGCGCTTAGGTAGGCATCCAGGGCCGATCTTCTCTTCCCAGCCTCTTGCAGCTCATCTCCTAATATCACCTGTCGATTCACTAGCGGTCGGCCCTCTAGATCCTGAAAAGGTTGCCACAGTTCCCAGGGCATGCGCTTTGCTAGCTCCGGCTTTACATCCTCTTTGTATGAATAGTTAGGAGCTGGAAGAGGCTTTGGCTTCTTGGGCTTAGGCAATGATCCACACCCCACAAACACTAACGCAGCCGAAATAATAACGGCGCCGGTAATATCCCGATTGATTAAACATCTGAGGAATCTAGCTGTAGGGCCAAAAAGCCCTGATTTCTTTCTGGATAAGATATTCATGATTGCCTGACCGTTTTACTTAGGGAAACGCTTGGCCTACCTTGGCCAGCGCAATCGCTCTCCTGGGGGTTTAGGAGAACATATCCTTCATCTTATCAAAGAAACCCTTTTCGTCGTCAACTACCGTTCCTTGTATCTGGGCCAACTTCTCCAGGAGGTCTCGCTCTTCCTCGGACACCTTCCTCGGGACATGAACAAGCACCCTGACGTGCTGATCCCCTCTTCTCTGCGGGCTACTTCCAAGGACTGGGATTCCCTTCCCTTTAAGCCTAAACACCTTGCCAGACGGAGTTCCCGCCGGGATCTTGAGCTTTAATTTCCCATCTAACGAAGGTACCTCAACTTCGCCACCTAATACCGCCATCGAGTAACCTATCGGGAAATCGCACACCACCTCTGCATCTTCACGCTGAAAGATCGCGTGCTCGCCGACTAGAATCTGCACATAAAGATCACCGTTTGGACCGCCCCCAACTCCGGGTTCTCCCTCTCCACGCATCTTGAGTCTCTGACCGTTATCAACTCCGGCTGGTATCTTCACCTTGAGCTTAGACTCACGAGATTTCATCCCGCTACCGGAACATGCCTTGCAAGGATCTTTAACAACCTCTCCAACGCCGCCGCAAGCGTGGCAAGATCTAGCCAATGTAAAAAACCCCTGCTGCATACGGATCTGACCAGCTCCGTTACACTGAGGACACCTATCCCGACCAGTACCTTTCGTGGCGCCACTTCCCGAACAATCTTCACACTTTGTGCGTCTGGCTAGAGTCACCTCTTTCTCGCAGCCAAAAGCCGCCTCTTCAAAAGTAACCTCTAAATCATAGCGCAGATCGTTACCTGTCCGTCCTCGCGACCCACGTCGCGGGTCACCACCCATCGCCCCGCCAAAGAACGACCCAAAGATGTCGCCGAATATATCCTCAAAACCGGAGAAATCGCCCGACTGAAAACCTCCAGCGCCACCGCCCTGCTGAAACGCCGCGTGTCCAAAGCGATCGTACCGTGCTCGGCTCTCGTTATCACTTAAGACCGAGTATGCCTCAGTAGCTTCTTTAAACTTCTCCTCTGCTTCCTTGTTGCCAGGATTCTTATCAGGATGAAACTGAACTGCCTTCTTGCGGTAAGCTTTCTTTATCTCATCGGCAGAGGCGCTCTTGGCCACCTCAAGAACTTCGTAGTAATCACGCTTCGACATCGGTTCACAACCTAAAACATAAGCTGGAAGGTTTATATCACAACTGCCGACAAGATCACAGGTGAGTCAAAACCTCATGGAAGCGGGACAAAACCTCGCGCTAGCGGGTTTTGTCGCTCTTCCTTCTACAGCCCTACTTAGAGTCGCGAACCTCTTCGTAGTCGGCATCGACTACGTCGTCATCCTTCGCGTCGGCCTGCTTAGCCGTTCCATCTGCTGACGCGTCAGCATCGGCTCCGCCCTCCGCGGCGGCCTTCTTATAGGCCTCCTCAGCGAGCTTGTGACTGACCTTCTCTAGCGCGTCTGTAGCAGTCTTCATCTTCTCCTGGTCACCCGTCTCAAGAGCCTTCTTGGCATCCTCAAGTGCTGTATTCACCGCACCCTTTAGATCCGGGGTAGCCTTCTCTCCGAGCTCGTTAATTGTCTTCTCTGTCGAGTAGATCATCGTGTCAAGCTTGTTGCGAACCTCTACAGTCTCGCGACGTTTGCGATCCTCGTCAGCGTGAGCCTTAGCGTCGTTTACCATCCGCTCGATCTCCTCCTTTGAGAGACCAGAGCTAGAAGTAATCTTAATCGACTGCTCCTTGCCTGTTCCGAGATCCTTAGCTCCTACCGACACGATACCATTCGCGTCGATGTCGAAGGTTACCTCGATCTGAGGTACCCCGCGCGGCGCGGCCGGTATTCCCATCAACTCAAACTTTCCGAGCGTCTTGTTATCACCAGCCATCTCACGCTCTCCCTGCAGTACGTGGATCGAAACCGCTGGCTGGTTATCAGCCGCTGTTGAGAACACCTGCGACTTACGAGTCGGGATGGTCGTGTTTTTATCTATTAGCTTTGTGAATACCCCACCATAAGTTTCGATTCCAAGGCTTAGTGGTGTTACATCTAGTAACAACACATCCTTAACATCACCCTGGAGCACTCCACCTTGAACGGCCGCTCCGATCGCTACAGCTTCATCAGGATTTACACTCTTTGAGGCCTCTTTTCCGAAGATCTCCTTTACGCGGGCCTGAACAGCCGGCATACGGGTCATACCTCCGACAAGGATTACCTCTCCAATATCACTCGCGGAGATTCCAGCATCACGTAGCGCTACACGACACGGATCCTCAAGCCTCTTGAGAAGGTTTGAACAGAGCGACTCAAACTTAGCGCGAGTAATCTTTAGGTTCATGTGCTTCGGACCAGAAGCGTCCGCAGTAATGAATGGAAGATTGATATCTGTCTCCATCGCCGACGAGAGCTCATGCTTAGCTTTCTCCGCCGCTTCCTTTAAGCGCTGCAGAGCCATCGTGTCCTTACGGAGATCGATCCCCTGCTCCTTCTTGAACTCGTCTGCTAGGTAATCAACGAGGATAAGATCAAAATCCTCTCCTCCAAGGAATGTATCTCCGTTGGTAGCCTTAACCTCAAAGACACCGTCGCCTAACTCAAGGATCGACACATCGAACGTACCACCTCCTAAGTCGAATACAGCGATCGTCTTCTCGTGCTTCTTATCTAATCCGTAGGCTAGCGCAGCAGCAGTTGGCTCGTTAATGATACGCAGAACGTTCAGTCCAGCGATCTGCCCAGCATCCTTTGTCGCTTGACGTTGAGCATCATCGAAATACGCTGGTACGGTGATAACAGCCTCGGTTACCTTCTCACCGAGATAATCCTCGGCTGTCTGCTTCATCTTTGACAGGATCATCGCCGAGATCTCTTGTGGGCTCTTTGAGTCGCTCTTTAACTTCACCCAAGCGTCGTTGTTTGATGACGCGACGATCTCATAAGGCAAAACCTTGCGGGCCTTTTCCACCTCTGGAGCGTCCGATTTACGGCCGATTAAACGCTTTACCGCGAAGATCGTATTCTTTGGATTCGTCACCGCCTGGCGCTTAGCAATCTGACCAACGAGGCGCTCTCCAGCATCATTTGCGGCAACTACAGACGGGGTAGTCCTGCTTCCCTCGCTGTTAGCGATTACCACTGGGCTTCCACCCTCCATTATCGCCACACAAGAATTCGTTGTTCCTAAATCAATTCCTATTACCTTTCCCATACTAACTCCTTCTTTAAAATCACTCTTAAAATTAATCTGAAATATTCAAGATCCTACCGCGGCTAATCCTAACCCTCCGCCGCTACAACTACCTCACCGACACGAATCAATTTATCCTTGTAGAAGTACGGCTTCTTAAGTTCGCCAACTACAGTCCCTGGCTTCGATCCTCCTCCCGGCACCTTGCTTATCGCCGCGTGGCGTTGGGGATCAAAATCCTTCCCGATGCTCGACTCTCCGCGAATCTCCCACCGCCCAAGACGCTCTATAAACATCTTGTGAACCATCTCTAGCCCCTGCTTGAGCTTGTCGTACTCCGCCGAACTATGAGCTAACGCGAGCTCCAAGTTATCAAGCACCTCCAGGAGGTCCACCACCAGACGCTCTCCACTGTATTTAAGTATCTCTGAGTGCTCCTTCAAGGACCGCTTCTTAAAATTCTCAAAATCAGCCATTAACCTGAGGTAACGATCTTTTGACTCGGCGAGTTCCTTCGCCATCGCCTCAACCTCCGACTCCCCGTTTCCTTCACCACCCTGGGTCTCAAGATCCTGGGTTTCTAAGTCTTGCTCACGGTCCTCAGCGCTGTTGTGCCCCGCCTCGCCGTTACCGTTATGATTTCCTGTCATCTCTTCCCCAAGTCCCGCTAACTTGATACCTCAGTCTTTTCAGACTGTTATCAAAACATTTAAGAGAAAAACGCCGCAGCCGCGGCCACCTTGTCTCCTGACATCCCACTTAACACGGATGCCCTTTTTAGAATCGTTTTTATGCTATAAACACTACTTGAGGGTTTTTCAATGAGCGAGAGCAACGTTATTTCAGATAATTACGTCGACCTACTGTCCAAGGGCCGGGAGGTCTCTGTGTCGGCCATAGTTCTACGTGCCAGACCCTACAGAGATAGCGATCTGATGGCTCAACTTCTGACACCAAACCTCGGCAAGATCTCTGTTATCGGCCGACACGCGCGAGGGAGTAAGAAACGCTTTCCAAGCTCTCTCGATATCTTTGACCGCGGAGTAGCCAGGATCGCCAAAGAGCGTGGCGGGCACTTAAGCGTTAAGGAATTCACCCCCTCTCACTCTCTAAAAAAAGTCCGCGCGGATCTAGATAAATTAGCTCTCTGCTCGCTTCTCTGTGAGAGCTTTGATCTGATTATACAGGAGGACCGAGAGCTGCACGGACAAGCGGAGTTGTTTGAAGTACTAGACTTAGCGCTAAACGCGATCGATGAAGCTACTGACACCAAACAATCTCTGCGAGCCACGACGTTGGCCTTAACTTCATTAACCAAACATGAAGGGATAATCGATCTAAGCGCTCATCAACCAGGTAGCCGCCTCCTAAACGCCGCTCTAGATTCGATTGAGCGATTTACTGAGCGGAAGTTAATGACGCGGGATACGCTTAAGGGGATTTACGCGAGGTTCGGTAGTTCATAGATCGTAATAGCTGTGCCTTGTATTCCTCTACCTTCTGCCATGCCTGTGAGAATTTCACGTTGTCTCCTTTGTCCCTCACGCAGGCCTGAATGACTTCTTTTTCCAGCTCCCTGAATCCGGCAAGCGCGGCGAACACTGTGAGGTTATTGATCCGAGCCCCCCATCCCTGACGACTCTTGAGTTTTATACGATCCTTTGGTCCACATTCTTCATTCTCCGTGACTACAACTAGTTCGGTCACACAATATTCTTTTCTCTCATCAGTAAATTTCTTCACATCCTCGCCCTGCTCACGCAGTCGTTGTATCACCTCATTTACTTGGCTAGAGTCAAAGATATCCTTGATTCTGTATTTTTCCATGAAGTCTAGCGCTTCATCTGTGGTAGGCACAACCGGACGCTCCACTATAAGGCGCGGACGCAGCGTTGCATCCTGCACTTTATTGCGCCACGCTCTTATAATCGCGGATTTCAAAAACATCGCATCTTCTATCATTTTTGCAGCAGACCTGCCGCCGGCATTCTGTGCCAAGCCCTCTTGTTTCATTCGGGCATTATGCAAACGAGTCATAGCCGCTGAGAAACAAAGGATTGCACCGTCCTCCGGCCTCGCTCTCGGCAATCCTTCTCGGATCATCGTGTCAACAGTATCAGGATCAAGGCACCTATGATTTTTAACTATTCCAAGCTGCACTTTCGGTTTGAAGACCGCTCCATTAGGCCCTATCCTCGCACTAAAAACAAATGACGGCAGCGCTTCGTTGGTTCTAAACCCCGGGCTATCAAAAACCTCTAACGGGATTCCTATAAAAACGTCGGCTGTAGGTCCGTCACGGCGTGCAACCGGTACTCCTGTCACAACATCTTCAAGGTAATGGGCTCCCTCAGAATCGCTGCTCTGAAAATACAGTCCCTCAAATCTTCTGAAAATCGGCAACTCCCGTACCGCTCTTTCGGCCACGGCTCTCGATACAACCAGTGACTCAAAGGCCTTACTGAATTCGGAATTAGCTGCTGTTCCTCTTGCATTTGGAGATGCGCACTTCAGGTGAAGAGACAACTGCACATCGAATTTTTTGGCAAACTCCTCTCTAATCTTATCAAAATTGAAGCTACCGTCCTTTGCGACAATTCTTTTCTCCGGACACAGTACAGCGAGAAATAGGTGCTCCCGACTTCCATCCCAAACTCTGACGAGGTGGCAAGCTTCCATCGTAAGATGGTGTCGAGATAGCGTCTCTTGCAAGAACCTCGCGGCGGCTGCCCAGTTGGTCGCGTTTGTAATCATCTCGGCGCTGTCCGAGCTACCTTCTCCTGCGAGAGATAATTTCCACTCACTAATTGCACCCGATGCGGAAAATTCTTCAACTATCAGCGATTGTATTGCTGCTAACGACTTTCGCCTATCGGCATTTCTTACCAGCCGTAGACTCAATGCATGGCCCTCAGTCTCAGTAGCTTCCGATATGGCGCGCAGGTTCGGACAGCTCTGCTTATGTGCAGTAATAGCGTCAGCCAATTCTCCACTGGAATTACCCCTACTCTCGGAATTTCCAACGGGCGGGAGAACCGCGGTCTGGTCAAAACTACTCCAACTTAGACCCCTGGCCATTTTACTCACAAAATCACCTGACCAAAGCCTAATCTAGAATAAAACATCGCTAGCTGCTCCTGCTATTCGGTGACTTCTAACCTATTTACACGAACATTCCAATAACCTCTTTGCGGAATTATCTACCTAGATCACGCGACCTTTGAGTTGACTGGGTCCTCTGTCCTCGGGATATCACCAACCGTTACCTTACCAATATTCTGACTCTTTGTGCTCATAAGAGCCCCATTCGCGTCATAGGTATTAACCACACGAATCAATTGTCCGTTGCTGACTTGCTCGGGGGGGGGGTTGCCTCGCTTCCTTAAGCAGCATTACCAACTATATCCTGCCTAACGCGCGAACGCAGGTTAGTTGGTTCTTCCGGAGAGTTCGCCAGCTTTACGGCTCCAGAGTCAGCGGGCCCCCCGTTTAGCGCGGCCGCCATTACTCCGGCGCTGCCGGGATCCGAATCGGGAGAGGACTTCGCCACGCTTGCTCCACCCTGCGGATCTTTATCGTCCTTGGATTCCGAATTATTTGCTGGGTTAAACGCCACTAAAAGTCGCCTACGAGACTCCTTCAATTTTCCGGTATCATCATAGTAGTACGCGACCTCATAAAACCCGCCTTCACCTACTTCCGTCATCACCAGCAACTCATTCTGATAAGATTCCCGAAACTCCACCTTCGCTGACTTATCATTAGCCAGCACCTCTTGCTCTTTTTGTAGGTCTTTAGCGCTTGGTTCCACGTCCTTTTGAATATTACCATGCTTGTTTACGGAATCAGCCCCATCACCAACGACGCCTAACGGCAGAGGCAGATCGATGTCTAGCGCGGCGCGAGCTCGCACTTTAAGACGGGCTATAGCTGACTCGATCCCCTGCTTAGCCGCATCCATAAAGCTCTTTCGTCCACCCGATCTGTAGCCATCCCAAGCGTCATCGACTAGTTCTTTAATGTACTTTTCTTTTAATTCCTTCGCGCTCAATCTATCCGGGTTAAAATCCTTGTCCTTAACCATCTTCTTCACTTGGCGATCGATCACCTCGTGTAGTTGTTTGGACAAGGCTTCGTCGGCCGGGTTCTTGGGCACGCCGCGCAGGAGCGATCCAAGATCTGCCCGGAAAGGATCCTTCATGCAATTCTCAAGCTTAAGCCACACATCCTTCTCTATGGATTTGCCCAGTGCGGCGGTAATGTCGTCTAATTCCGCTTTTAATAGAACCTTCTCTGCTTCGCCTGCCGCCTTTGTCGCGCTCCACCAACTCAAGCCGATATCTTTTCTGAAGAACTCAATCTTCTCTCCCCGGCTCATGTCCTGTAACTTGGAGAATACATCATCAATGCTGGTATCGACGTGTTCTTTAACACCAAGCTTGCTACTGAGCCCTTCCCACCTGTTGGAGCCTATCTCAAAAGCTGATTCTTTCGCTGATAACCGATTAAGCGCGTCATCTCCATACTGCTCAACTCCTTCATGAAGCGATTTTCCAACCTGTCGCGCAGCGCGGCTCGCATCGGTCTTAGCGAGGAGCTCAAGTGACATGTCAGCCATCCTCTGCTCCACCTCCGCCGCCGTGCCGTTCCGGCCAAGCACGTTCTTGGCCGCGTTCATCAGCTCATCAGCCATCTTTGGCGACTCCGCTTTGACTACAGATGCTGCGCTTGTTGAGAGCTTAGAGAAAGTGCCAGCTGAAACCTTCTCACACATCTTTGTCGTCGCTCTGCGGAAGCAGTCCTTAGCTCCAAAAGTAAGCATGTAGCGATAAGGCATAGCGATTGGCCCAAAAAACAACGCCGCCAATCCGCCACTAGGCGCAGTCGCGACTATGAAGCCCACTATCGCCGCGTTTATAGCGAACTCTCCAGCATGATGCGCGAATGCGGCCTTATCGCCTTGGCCATACGCGGCTAGCGCCAACACTCCGTGATACACGCTCCTCACAAGTGGAGTTAACGGGAGGAACTCTAGAGCGATCTTAAACCCGGTGACTAAGGCGCCGCCAACATCCGATAAAAATCTTGCAAACGGGATCTCGCCTGACAACACTTTACTGCAGTAATCAAGAGCAGGGGCGGAAACTCTGCTACAGAAGGCGAGTGTTGCATTGAATCCATCTACGACATTTGAAAGAATTCGTTGTGCCGCCTCACTTGGATTATTGAAGCTCCAGATAGCCGCATCTTTGAGCGAGTTAAATTTATCAGCACTCCAATGTTTCAAGCCAGACAGCACCGATTCACCTACCAAACGAACGGTCTTCCAGATCTCGCACCCTTGATTAACGATCGATTCTCCGACCTCCCGGATTTTTTTCGCCGTACCGATTGGATCTTTAACGGCCTCAATTACTTGACGCCCAGCCTCAACGACCCCTCCTACAATCACCATTCCAACATCCGTGACGAGCATGACAGTCCCCTTAGCGGCCGCACAAATGGTGCTTACTCCAGATACGCCCCACTCCCACCAAGTGCGCTTCTGAGCGGGCAGCGCGTGGCTTGTTGTAGAAGGAGAAGCTGAGGCAGCTTGAGACTTGTGGACTTCGTCAGCTACGCGACTTATTCCAGATGACGACGCGCCTTGTCGGTCTGAATCTGCAAAGCCTCGTATTTTGCGCTGCGTCATTTTTCGATCATGGCTAGGAGCATCGCCATACTCAGTTTTCTCCTGAACAGTAACAACTTGATTATTTGGGCCAGAACCCTCCCGATCTATCTTACGTCGCTCCACGCTCGTGCCTTCCCCTGCTACCCCGACTTCCAGCGCCTTCATACGATTAATCCTCCGTTAGGACATCTCTTGCAGGAGATGGGAAAAGACCCACTCCAGCTAAAAAGGTTATGGCGCCTTTTTGACTCTGTGTGCTCTAACGCTGCAAATATTTCTCATTTAACTATAAAAAATCGGGGAACCCGACGAGCGTCAATGATTTCAATAGGTTAAGACCAGTTATCAAACTCTTCGGCAGAATACTCCGCGGCCACTGGCCGCCCGCTCTTCGTAAAGCTATAGGTAGCGCCAAATCAATTCAACGGTTACGTTATGGTGCCTGGCAGGTCAGAAATGACAGCCTGTGTTCATAGCTAAAGATGTTAATTGGAGATAATAAAATATGATCAATCGATTCCGCGCGTATTTCGTTGTTTGTGCCTCAATGCTGGCGACATCACATAGCGCGCTCGCTGACAATCACGTTCACGCTGAAATTAAAAAGCCGGAGGTAAAGATGGAAGAGAAGAAGAACGATATCGTAACAACCCCAACAGGCCTACGTTACCGCGATGACGTCGTCGGAACTGGAGACCTAGCGCAGAGCGGCAAGCGCGTTAAGGTTCACTACACCGGGTGGCTAAACGACAACGACAAACCTGGCATCAAGTTCGACAGCTCTAAAGATCGCAACTCACCATTTGAGTTTAATTTGGGAGCGCATCAAGTGATCGCCGGATGGGATGAGGGTGTAGCTGGCATGCGCGTCGGCGGCAAGCGCACGTTACTTATTCCAGCGAATCTTGCCTACGGCGAGCGTGGCGTTGGGCACATCATCAAGCCTAATTCACCGCTGATGTTTGAG
The DNA here is from genome assembly GCA_044356215.1 of Bdellovibrionota bacterium. Classification (GTDB taxonomy): domain Bacteria; phylum Bdellovibrionota_C; class UBA2361; order UBA2361; family OMII01; genus OMII01. Next base: position 58,297 of record JBIKWQ010000005.1, read on the forward strand.
GTGGAGATGTTGGAGGTTAAGTAGGTATCTTGGAGATCCCCTTGTCCCTTTTCGGGATGGTGATCTGATGGCGTGATGAGGATTAGGCAGGGCCGCCTGCCTAATCCCGTTACTCTTTTTTGTTTCTTTAAATGCAAAGTCGGAAACTGCTGGCTTAGTGACCCACTAAGGGCAATAGCCGTAAAATTTCGGCGATTTAGCTGGTACTTTTAGCAGCAATCTCAGTCATTAATTGCTCAGGGCTGTTAACTGTACTCGCACCTAAAAGTGGGATAGCGAATCCAAGGGCTCGCGCCTCACGGACCAGAATCGCTCCATCAGCGATGTAACTCGCCAAGGAGAGAGCTTCAGGCTGTGATGCCTTTAATCTAGTTAGTTCGAGCCAGAAGGCACGGATGCGAGATATGGCGGTCATTTAGGATCCTCCTGGTTTTCAGAGAATATCAATCTTTGGGCTATTTCGGCACTCCTCCTGTCTCCTCCCCCTAACCGCCACTTATACCCCGCGCAGGGTTGGGTTCTCAGACAGTCGATGCTTGAGAGAGCCCCTGCTCCCTACCGCAATTCCCCGTTGGAGATATGGTCCCCACCCCCGCTCAACACCGTACTAATCACCCCTACAGGTGATCTTCTACGCCCTGTAGTCGCTCCTCGATTTTCGCTGCCTGCGGTTCCTATTCCTGTACGACCAGATAATCCTCTGTATTTTCAGGGAATTAGCTGGCTCAAACAGCTCTTTAACGCGCATCAATCCGCCAAACACCTATAGAGGCCGACGCCCCTCTAAATCCCTGAAGCAACTGCTAAAAACTGCGCATCTTAATCTCTGCTAAAGGTCTGCCGAGGCTTAGCGAGGGATGCAAAGGGAAAAGACACTGAGAGGGGTAGCTCTACTAAAGCGCATGCGCTTTTGCACAAGCACACCTGCACACCTTTTCAGATCACTCTCAACATTAGTTCTGGCGATCTTTTGCTTGCCAGCTCTGGCATTCGCGGCGCCTACCGTCACCTCAGTAACATCATCAACCGCAAATGGCTCGTATAAAGCCGGAGCTGTTATCGCTGTTAATGTCAATTTCTCTGAGGCTGTCACAGTCTCTGGCACTCCGCGGCTAACATTAGAGACTGGAGCTAATGACGCGGTTGTATCTTACTCTTCAGGCTCAGGCTCAAGCACCTTGGTTTTCAATTACACAGTCGTTAGCGGACACACCACAACAGATCTCGATTACATCAGTCAAACAGCTCTCGCTCTAAACGGTGGTACAATTCAGGACCTAGCGAATAACTCAGCGAATTTAACGCTGCCAACTCTCGGAGCTACCGGATCTCTCGGCGCCAACAACGATATCCGGATCGATACTACCGCGCCAACTGTCTCGCTTTCGCTCCTTACACCATCTGTGACCAACTCACTTCCGATTAGAATTCAGGTAACCTTCAGCGAAGCAGTAACAGGATTTACAGCTCTAGATCCTACGGTAACCAACGGCGAGGTCACTGGATTCTCAGGGAGCGGAACAAGCTACACGATCGACGTGTCAGCCTTCTCTAACGGGAATGTTACCGTACAAATTCCAGCCTCCTCGTGTTTTGACTCAGCGCTAAACGGAAATACCTCCTCGTCCTCTATAACCGCACTATATGATAATCAGCCACCAACCATCATGGGAGTCACAGCCTCACCTACCTCAGGCGCTTACAGAGCTACCCAGCAGGTAACTCTTCTCGTAAACTTCTCAGAGGCCGTTACTGTTACTGGCATTCCGTCATTCACAGTCGAAACGGGAGCATCTGATGGGATCGCTGATTATGTAAGTGGTTCAGGAACAACTCAACTAACTTTCCGTTACACCGTACAGACGGGGCACACATCCGCCGATCTTGAATACACAGCCACCGACGCGCTCATTCTTAATGGCGGATCTATTCGTGATGCCGCTGCCACCGACGCTAGCATAACTCTGCCAGCTCTAGGTGGTGCGGGATCACTGTCAACAAACGCGAATATCGTTATTGATACCACACTTTCTGATGTGACGATTGCCTCTCCTATCTCAGGTGACACATCTCTGGACGCGATCCCTGTTACAGTGACTTTTAGTGAGTCAGTAACTGGATTCACATTAAGCGATTTCTCTGTAACAAATGGATGTGCTTCTAACCTCCGCGGGAGTGGCACTACATACTACGCCGATATCGTCCCAAGAGCTCACGGTGGTGTTATTGTGTCGATTCCTAGCGCGGTCGCCGTAGATGTCGCCGGCAATCCAAATACAGCCTCGCCATCACCTGTAAACGTTAACTTCTTTACCTTTGGCCCGAAGGTAACAACGGTCACATCATCCACACCAGATGGAGCATACAGAGCCGGCCAAACAATCTCGATTCAGATCTCTTTCTCCGATCCGGTCAGCGTTAGTGGGACACCTCAGCTTCGTCTCGCTACCGGCTCTATCGGCACAGCAACCTACTCGTCTGGTGCTGGAACCAACATCCTGACTTTTGATTACACTATTGCCTCAGGGCAGAACTCAAGCGATCTAGATTATATTCCATTACCACCTTTAACCTTAAACGGTGGCACGATCCGCGATCTGAACACCGACTCCTACGACGCGGCTTTCACATTCGCTTGCCCAGGCGCAACAGGTTCACTAGGCGCCAGCAAGAGCATCATCATCGATACCGTAGCTCCAACTGTCTCACGGATAACATCAACCACAGCTAACGGCGCCTACCGCGCCGGCCAGACCTTAAATATCCGCACGCAGTTCACTGAGAACGTCTTCGTAACTGGGACTCCGAATATCACCCTAGAAACCGGGGCGAACGATGCTGTCGTCTCTATGGTATCTGGCAGTGGCAGCGCCAACCTAGATTTCTCTTACACAATCGTCGACGGACACAATTCAAACCGACTCGACTACACAAGCACCGGCGCGCTTAACCCAAATGGTGCTACGATTATCGACCAAGCAGGAAACGTTGCAGATGTGACTCTACCCGCCACCGCATCCGCCAACTCTCTCGCAGGAACCAAGAACCTAATCGTTGATACGATTCCTCCAACAGTTCCAAATGTGACATCGACAACCACCAACGGCGCTTATAAAGCTGGGAGCGTTATCAATATCCAGGTTGGCTTCTCAGAGAATATCTTCGTCACTCTAACTCCTCGAATAGCTTTGGCGGCAGGCATGCCGAACCGCTACGCGAATTATTCCTCAGGTAGTGGCACAAACACCCTCAATTTTAGCTACACAGTAGCGGCCGGAGACACCGCCGCGGATCTGGATTACGCGTCTGTTACAGCACTTGAAACTAACGGTGGAACGATCCGCGATCAGGCTGGTAATGATTCAATAGTCAATCTAGCAACTCCGGGAGCACAATATTCCTTAAGCTTTAATAAAAACCTCCAACTAGACACCACCGCTCCAACGATTCTCTCTGTAGCATCATCCGCGGCAAGCGGGTTTTACTCAGTAGGAGCGACTATTCCGATCACTGTATCTTTTTCAGAGCCAGTAAACGTAGTGGGTGTCCCTACCCTCGCTCTTAATACAACTCCTGTTCAAGGTAACGCGACTTACCTATCCGGAACGGGAACCTCAACACTCTCCTTTGTTTATACCGTCGCGGCGGGAAACAACTCCGTCAACCTTGATTACATATCGACTAGCGCGTTAACACTTCCTACCGGCGCGACTATCCGTGATCCCGCTACTAATTCCGCCGTACTAACACTTCCTGGCCCTGGCGCCGCTGGCTCTCTCGGAGCGCAAGGAACCCGAGTAATTGATACAACGGTTCCAACTCTAAGCGATATATCATTCGCTACCCCTAACGGCATATACCGTGCCGGCCAAGAGCTGTTAGTAGATCTGACATTTAGCGAAGTAGTAGCTCTAAATGGCTCACTCAAACTACAGCTAGCGACCAACAGCTCGCAGGGAGTAGCCACCTGCGCTACCGTTCTTTCGCCAACTTCGCTTAGGTGTTCCTACACTGTATTAGCCGGCGATAATTCAGGGGACCTTGATTATCAGTCGACTACATCGTTAAGTGTTGGCTCTGTCAGTTCATCCCTTATTGATTTAGCCGGAAACAGCGCGGACCTAACCTTGCCAACCGCAGGAGGCCCGCTCTCGCTGGCCGAAAAGAGCGCGGTTATAGTCGACACCACACCTCCATCAGCTACTCTGACATCAAGCTCTCAGAACACAACTAATCTTAATCCTATTCCAGTGACAATCACGTTTAGTGAGGCAGTAACCGGATTAGAGCTTACTGACTTTAACGTTACAAATTGCTCTGTACAGAACCTAAGCGGATCGGGATTTAGCTACACCGCCCAGCTAGTGCCGCAAACTCAAGGCATCGTGCAGGTGAACCTAAAGAATAATTCGGTTCTTGATCTCGCAGGAAACACAAACTCGGCATCACTAACGTTACAAAGAACTTATGATTCACTAAGACCGTCAGTGAGGATCTACTCCTCCTCAGCAGACACCTCTAACACTAATATTATCCCAGCCACGATCGTTTTTAGCGAGCCCGTAGATCAGTTCACAGCCAGCGACTTAACGATTACCAACGGAACGATCTCTTCATTCTCAGGCTCAGGTGATACTTACTCAATCGAAATCACCCCCTCTACTGATGGTGCCGTTGAGCTTTCTATACCGCAAAATGTCGCGTTTGATTCCGGCGGTAACGGCAATTTAAGTAGCGACACACTATCACGCTTTTTCGACTCAACACCCCCACGGATTGTTTCAGTAACATCAAGCTCAAGTAACGGCTATTACAGAGAGGGAGCAACTATATCGATACAGGTCGTGTGCTCAGAGCCGGTCTACGTAACCGGATCTCCACGTTTAGCTCTGGACCTAGGTTCTGGCGCGACTTGGGCCACCTACTCAGGTGGCAGCGAGAGCAATACCTTAACCTTTAGCTACACCGTAGCTGCTGGAAACAACTCACCAGACTTAGACTATCCTGATATCGCGTCGCTTAAGCTAGACGGAGGTACAATTAAAGACCTGGCGACTAACTCTGCGGCAGCTATATTACCACAACCAGGCAGCGCTGATTCGCTAGCTGGCCGAAAGGATATCGTAATAGATACGATCGCGCCTGCTAAACCAACTATCACCGAGCCGATAACAGCTTCAATCATAAAGCGCGCGCACCTTGAAATTAAAGGCACAGCTGAAGCAAACGCTAGTATTGAGATAAAAGATGCTAAAGGAGCTATCCTCTGCTCGGCAACCAGCTCTGAGAGCGGAGCTTGGAGCTGTATGGTATCTGACCTCGATGATGGGGCTTATCAGATAACCTCTAAAGCGGAGGACCGCGCGGGGAACCGAAGTGCGAGCTCCGATTCGATCTCATTTACTGTAGACCTTCTCTCCCTCGACTCTCCGATATTTCTTGAACCAGAAAACGGCGGTAGTACAGATCCTCGCCCCACCTTCTCGGGAATTGCACCAGCCAACAAGAAGGTTCGTGTGCGGCGTGGGGGATCAACTCTATGTATGGCCGATGTTACCGCGGCTGGCTCCTGGTCGTGCCAGAGCGCTGAATCACTCTCACCTGGGCGGTACGAGATAACAGGGACAACTGAGGATCCAGGAGACCTGACGACATCGTCCGCCACACCTCTCGCTCTCGTTGTAGGCGCCAAGCTAACTGGGATAGTCCTTCTAGCTAACCGCGACCTTACCCCTCTTGAGGGTGTCGAGATCAAAGATCAGAACATAGCTTTAGCTAGTAGCGCTAACGGGACCTTCTCGCTGGTAACTCCAGATGTAAACGATCCTAAGGTGACTCTGAGCAAATTCGGCTGGCGCATCGAACGATCGGCTAGTCTAAGTGATAGGGCTAGAGAAGCACAGGCAAACGTCCAATGGCTCGCGACACCAGCGCTTGAGAGTGAAGTATACACCATCTGGGGCGGCTCAAATAGCGAACTCAAACAACAATTGCGAATACTTAACAGGTCGGGCGCCTCTGGACAACCGCAGGTGACACTGTTGGCGAGCGATGGCCGGATCTGTGCTAAAGTTTTCTCATCTGAGATATCTCCAAACGGAGTCGGGTTCCTCGACCTTCTACAGGCGAACTGCCTCTCTACTGGAACACACGGATTGGCGCAGGTAACATTTTCACGTGCGAGTTATGATGGCTCGCTACTTACATTGGGGGACGGTTCCGGTGGTGATCGATGGCTCACTTCGTATAACGAACTCCCGCTAGCCAACACGGTCTCTGGTAAGAGCTATGTGCCATTCGACAACGCTTACAGACTAGAGCGGCACGGAGAGGATCGACTTGTCCGACGAAATGACTTAACGATCGGCAATCCGAACGCGACTCCCCTTAGCTTTACCGTTAGACGCTATGCGGGGAACGGAGCTTTGCACCGATCGCTGACTTTCACAGTACCGGCCTTCGGAACCTTCCAGGTCCCATTTGATGAGCGCTCTGAAAAGATATTCATAAGCGGAATAGAGGAGATCGAGCCTAGCGATCCTAATACACGTTATGTCGCGTTAATGATCAAGAGTGGAACTTCAGAGCTCGACTCAAGAGGCACCAAGAGTCGTTTCATACAGATCAATCACTCTGAAACGGGATTTGGTAGCACTTTCTTCTCAAGAGTCAGAGAGGATTCGCGCCGCCACGCCCTGCAGTACATGGAGATCACTAACATAGCTAGCCGGCAGGCAAACGTCCGTATCAAGAGAATCGATTCGAAAGGTCGCGTTCGACCAACTATTCCTCTACTCCTCATTTCACGGCAAACGCGCAGGATTCGAATCGCGCGATTACTCGAGAACTATGATGAGGGCGTCGCTGAGATCACTAGCGATGTACCGTCGTCGCTCATGATGAATTCGGTCATAAAGTATTACAGACGTTATCAGACTATGGTATCGATGAAGAGTTCGCCGATTAAGGAGACTTATGGGGATCTGATCTACGGTAACTACGATACATCGCGAGGCACACGGTCGATCCTAAAAATCTCTAACTTATCATCCTCCCCAAATACCGCCACCGTGTCGTGTTATTCCAAATCCAATTTGATTGATTCATTTCAACTAAATCTCAAGCCATCAGAGTTAAAACAGTTAGATCCGAAAAAGTGTTTCGGCAAAGCTACCTCGGGAGTAATTGAAATAAACTCCGCGATCCCAGGTACTATAGTCGCGGATCTGATCAGATTCAGGACCAGAGAAGAGATCAGTGTACGAGAGCGCTTGAGGTGATACGGGCAATCCCAACTCTCTACCAGAAGTTATAAGCTACTCCTACCACAAATGAGCGGCCAGGAAGTATCGGAGCCTCAAGCCCGACACTCTGATCATAAGTGAAATCGCGATCTAGGATATTATCAACTCGCGCGAATATCCGGCCTCTCTGCTCTGAGAAACGGTAGGAAACTCCCGCGTCTAACAACCAGAAACCCTTTGGATCCTCCATTAAACTGCTCGTCTGATCGCGATAGGTCGCCTGAAGCCCCAATGATAGGTGCTTACCAATGAAGTGCTTTACTCCAACTCTGTGCCTTTGAGTGTTTATCTGGCCCGGAGCGAAGTTATCTTTGTCGTTGTATATCTGCCCTATCGAGTCGAAATTTAGAACTGTATCCGGCCTGAGCACAGAGTATACATATCCACGTAAAAGATCAGACTCGGAATACGAATTATACGTTCCAGATGAATCCGGATTTAGAGATGTGTAGTTCACGCCGTCAAATGACGCCAACTCGTCTACCTGACCGATAGCCTCTCGCACCGAGCGATGAACCCACTGAGCTCCTCCATACAATGTGTTTGATTCCTTGAGATCCAGGCCGAATCCGAGATTCCTACTAAACGCCCCCGAGAGATCGTTATAGCGCTGGTTAATACCACCAACTAAGGTTGGCTCAAGACTCGATAGGTCCTCAAGCACAGCTTTCCTGTTGAGTGACTCAAACCAGGCGGCACGCGCCGTCAACCATTTAGTTGGCGTTAAAACCAATCCTGTCTTAGGAGTAATCGCCGTGTCCAGGTGAGTTCCATTAGCGTAAGGCGGAACCTGCGTTAGTTCCTGTTCAACCGATGTCGCGGCCAAACCTAATGTGAGATTCGCCGTCCTTGGGAGCTTAAATGATAGGTACTCATACGCTTGACCTGATGTAAGCGCGCTACCACTACTCGACCGAACGCTCCCGTTGAAGTCATATTCCGGGAAATCAGGGAATCCACGCGCTTGTGAGTTCTCGCGTCTGCTAGTATCGGCGTAAGTTCCCTCAATTCCACCAACTGAATCCAAATACCTCGACGAATAGAGAATCTGTGATGACAAACTGGTCCGGGTTACGCGATCGCGCGTGTCAGCGCGCATGTCGGTATCTGTCGCGAGCGGATCACCGGCGCCAGGCACGACGACTCCAACACTCCTAGTATCATCTACCCGGTAAGTAGATCGATCTCGTCCGAACTCCCCCTGAGTTAACCATCTTACTGATGATGAGATCCGGCGGTTATAACCTAGACGCGCGTACCCATAGGTCACATCCTCTGATGTATTGGCGTTATCGGGATCCTTTGAGTCGATCATCGTGATTGAGTTATCCAAGATGAAACGATCATCAGCGGTAGGCTCCCACTGGAAGGCCCCTCTAAAAGTATTGGCTCCCGAGAAAGCCTTGTGACGAGAACCCGACATATAATATGGCTGATAGCTGGTAAAATAACCGAAATCATCACTCTTGCCGACTGCGAGGATCTCACCACCTATCTGATCGCGATTACTATTCCAATCTACTCTCACAGCCTGGCGCGTCTCTTTCTTATCAAAAAGAGCGTTATAATCACCAAGTGTCGCCGACTCCCCCAAACTGTTAAATAGGTTAAAGCTAAGAGGCGCCATCAGATCAGCCATACGCTTCTCTGATAAGTTAGCCTCGGCGTCTATGATCGACTGATATGAATCGCCAAGGAGTCTATGCGCTGAGAAGTTAGCGTAGTCCTCGGTTATCGACTTGATAGCCTCGATCCTTGCCGCCTCGGTAAATCCTAATTCCGTGAAGACACGTGACAGACCAGCGCTTCTCACAGCGAGATCTCGGTCAACAAGGAGACTTGACCTGTATACAGCGCGCCCGTCGTTAAGTGAGATCGAACTCTCAACGTCTTTTAAAGCGCTCACTGGATTATTGTTGGCGACATGAGCGAAGGAGCGGTAAAGGTATGGTGACGGATCGTGCGGATCGAGGGCTATCGCCGCCTGAAACTCCTCGAGCGATTTAGGCGTATTCTGATCCTCAAAGAAAAGCTTTCCTAGATACGAACGATACGCCGCGTTCGCCGGCTCTAGTTGAACCGCCTTCGATAAGCTCTCGCGCGCCGCTGTGTAATCTCTATCTCGGGCCTTTAAGAGTGATTGACCGAGATACGCCAGCCCGTCCCCAGAATTACTCGCTATCGCCTTATCAAAGTAAGTCGCCGCCTGCTCAAACTCTTTACGATCCAGTGCCGCGAAGCCTCGCAAAGTCTCACTTAGAGCCGATGAACCGAAGCGATCGGCACGCTCGGCCAAGATCCGATTAGCCTCTTTAGCCCGCTCAGCCGAAAGCAACAATTCGGCCTCACGATCAAAGAGCTCAGGTATGTCGCCATGCTGGGATCGAGTATCGCTTATGGTAGTCAGGGCTTTATCAAAATCGCCCTCAGACTGCAGGATGTATGACTCAAGCAGTTTGGCGTTAACTGAGTTTGGGTTTGAATCTAAAGCGATCTTTAGTTGCTCTCGCGCCCCCTTCTTGTCCCCTGATGTTAAAAGATCAAAACCACGCAGCACAGCGCGAAGCGATAGCGATGTAGGCTCGGCTGAATCAGGAACAGATTTCAACGCCGCCAGCGCGGCTTTAAAATCCCCCGCGCGCCAAAAACCGATCGCCTTAAGCGTCGCGCCTCGCGGAGTCTTTACCAGCTCCTTTGATCCGTTCCGATCTAGCGCTGAAAGAACAGTCTCATCACGAGAGCTGTCTTCAATGATCCTCTCAATAGTGGCGACACACTTCTCAGAACACTCCTTATCCGGAGCAGATACGATATCACCTTTATTTAGGACAAAGGGGAATCTCAGCATCCACTGTACAGAGTCCGCTGGCCTTACCAAGATCGACTTCTCAAGAGGGGCGTTTTTACGCGCTAGCACTCGTTCTCCCGCGGCGATATTCGCTGCACCCAACGAGTTCGTCGCACGAACCGCTCCGTGTAACACATCGATAGTCGTTTGATTCGTGCCGATATCAACGACTAGCTCGGTACCATAGATAGCCGCGTTAACTAGAGGCGCCCGGATCTCTGGCTCATTTGTGGCTCCGCGCGAGAAGAAGTAGGCTCTACCTTGCTGATGAGAAACAACGGGCGCCCCACTTGGAAGAACTAAGCTAAACGTGATAGCTGATGTGCGTCCAAGCCTGACTAGTGTGCCGTCCACAAATTTAAAAGCAACCGCACCATCCTCGCCGGTGCGAACTGTGTCTCCGACTCGAAAACTCGTTCCTACTCGAACATCACTCCACTGCTGCTGACCCGCTCGTCGAACCAAAACTTTACCACTCACGGAGTATGGCGCGGCAACAACCGCTCCACTTTGGGCGGGCTTCTGACGGGCGTCATCAGCGTTTACACGGGCCACAGGGACGGGGTTATCGGCGCGAGATGTCGCGGCACCTAGAGTCAGAGCGAAAGTGGCCGAAATCAGCACGCCCAAAGATATGCTTCTTGACCGGTTAGAATTATTAAATGTCATATGCTCACCATGCTTACACCCTTCCTCAATAAGAAAGATGCCGAGAGCGGCTGAAAGAAACCAGGTTTTTTCGTAAAATACGGGGTTCTCTGCCCTGACTTTGTTTAGAGCGGCACCCTCGCGCCGAAAACATTAGTTATATCAAAATGTTGCAAGATTTAGTGGCAGCCGCACCCAGTGCCACACGCCTTCTTGGTCGTCCCCGTGTCAGCAGATGCCCCCGAGCCAGCGCTATCTCCCGAGCCGGAGCTGGTTTTGGCCTTAGATTTCGTGGAACCGGTGGAGGATGAACCAGACGAATAATCTGTCTTATACCAACCTGTTCCCTTTAAATGGAATGCTGAAGCCGATAAAGCCTTGGTGACCTTGTTCTGCTTGCCCTTCTCCTTACAATGCGGGCACTTAGTAAGCGGCTTATCGCTAAACTTCTGAATCGTCTCAAAACGACCGCAATCTGGACACTCATATTCATAGATCGGCATAACAACTCTCTGTTGGCTTTTAATATTAGTATCGCAGAATTAAGCACGCTTGTATCGGTTTTCAACCGAAAAATAGGGCATCGCAATTCTTTATCACCACAGAGGACGCAGAGGACACAGAGAATAGGCCATTTTATTGGCAATTATGGGGTTTTCTCTG
>JBIKWQ010000109.1:0-6267 GCA_044356215.1 Bdellovibrionota bacterium
ACCAATATTTATTCGTAAGCTAAAAGCAATGTGCTCAGGCAGACAGCTTGACGAATTAAGAAAGGTAGCTTAATGATGATTACCTACCACTCTGCTCAAAATTTCAACGGAGTGTCGGACATTCCCGGTTCTACCCAATCGAGGGGGAATTTGAGGTGGCGAGCAAGATTGATATCGTCTTTTGGAGGGCCAATCAGAGCCAAAACGGCCGGATCCAAATGCTCATTAACAATATGTCCGCGAAGTGATGGGCCGGTTACGGATAAATCGAATCTGCTCGGATCGAACTTTTCGTTGGCGGTGATCTTCATATATTGCCGGCAAAATACCCTAAAGGCTCTTTAATATGCTTATCCCTATTTTTATGTTTAATCAAATAGAGGCGATATGGCTCAAAATAAATGTTGCTGAAATGAGGAGATCTCATCTGTTCGGTAAGGTCGTTTTCTGTTGCTGTAGCCGGGCTTCTGTTGCTGTAGCCGGGCTTCTGTTGCTGTAGCCGGGCTTCTGTTGCTGTAGCCGGGCTACAGCGCTCTAGACAACCTCTCTTTTCACCCTCTGTATCACCCTCTGTAGCCGGGCTACTCTCTTCACCCTCTGTAGCCGGGCCACTCTCTTTTCACCCACTGTAGCCGGGCTACTCTCTTTGAAGGCTCAGATACCAAGTTAGCTAGCACCGACTGAGTTCCATTTCCATCAGAGGCAAAACACAACCCCTATCCGTTCGCTGAGCTCGGAAATTACCTCTCCCTTCTCCTTTTTGCGGCCTCTACGCTAGCTCCCTCTTAACACCACAATAAGACAATGCTTTTCTAGCTGATTAATAATCACACCCGCATTTCAAGTACATGATTTATGAGTCGACAGCCTCTTAAGCTTTTCAGAATCCTTTTCGTTCAGGGACTTTTTTTGTGACGCTTATCGGAAGCGCTATTTTTTTGCTTTAGCCGGGGGCGCTGCGGTATACTTCAAGTGGTTGGTGACCGGTCACCGTATGGAAGTCTGCGATGATAAGAAGTTGTTAGGTAGTTTTATGGAAAAAGTGGAAGGAACAATGCCATGATGCGAGATATAGTGCCCTCCGCGCCTCTCGAGCAGCAACTATTCAAACTCCTTGACAGAAGAATAGAAGCACCACGTGACATTCAGCGAAATGGATCTACGAGCGACTTCATCAGATCAGAGGAGGAGCAGGTTGCCAGATTGACCGAGCAAGTGGAAGAGTTAATCCGTAGAGGTGTTGATATCAACGTTGAAGAGCGGCGTTTAGTTAGATGGGACCATTATGGACCCCAAAAGCAAATCTTTGAGCCCATGACTCCCATCGAAGTTGCCCTGAGCCACTGTAATTTCGGCCATACGGCCTCCTACGTTAGGGAGGGAAGAGGGCCTAACTACAAGCTGGTAGAATTATTGCTTAAGCGTGGCGCGCTGATTCCCGAAAGGCTCGTCGATACCGAGCGTGCATCCGGAGACATCAAGATTGCCTTTGCCAAGCAAAAGTTAGCGGGCCAAGCAGAACCGAACATCGCTACTTCGCTACTAGAGCGAGAGGTTAGTGCTAGCAACTCTCGTCCAAACAAGGCCTACATTGCATTCCTGATTGAGAATCAGGCTATCGTATCGCAAGATTTGCTCTAAAAAGTTGAGAATTCGGAAAGGGCCATTCTTGATGAGATAAGCAGGGAGGGTAGCTGGGCTCCCTATGATGGGAAGGGGTATGACATACAGTCTGTCTTAGCTAGACTAAAAATTGCCTATACGGAGCAACAAGGTGCAGATGTGTCGGCAAAAGCTACAGAGATCCTCAACAAACAACTTTGGGGGGAATTTGACAGTAATAAAGTCTATGTCAGCCCTGACGCCACAGAGTTTCTTATAAGCAAAGGTGCATCTGTGGACGAGGCGCTGGTCAATCAATTTGAGAGTTTTGCAGATGAACGTGCGGGTGGTAATTATTTGGGAAATGAGGTGCATTACGAGGATGTTGGTTCACTCCTCAACATTGCTTTCGCGAGGCAAGAAATAAGTAAAAATCAGAATGCCATCCATGAGAAAGATGCTGACGGGTTCACGCTGCTTGATAGAGCGGTGCGCAGTCGATTAACTGTAGATAATCGGACTAGGTTCTATGAGGCTCTCGTGAATGAGAAAGATATAATCGCTGCTGCTCAGATAGCCAAAGTTAGCCTGCGGAAATTCATGAAAGATAGCTCTCAACAGAAATCTTCAGGGGGTGTTGCACTTTCAGACCTTAAACCTGGGTTCATCAAAAAATGGAATAAAATTATCGACTCAGGTCAATATCCCAAGGCCTACCAGGAATACCAACCACTTCGAGCACATGCTGATTATATAAAGTTTCTGCTGGAACAGGGGGCGGATGTAAGTGCCAAAACCTACGCCCTCGTAAAAACACTTAGAATTGGTTCTGGTCTTGATAACTGGCGTCGGCGAGGATTCGTTGTACTAGAGCAGAGTAGTGGCCGACTTGTATCGACTCTAACCCAGGTAGCGATACTGAGGAGGTATCATGCTTTGCGCTCAGAGGAACTTATAAAACGTGAGGTACTACCGATTATAGTTGAAGGAAAAGATTCGATTTACGAGCGAATGGGGATAGTCTTCGGCGATTCAGTAAACGAGGAACCGATCCTTAGGCACGCTCGGCTTCCTGATGGGTGGACAAAAGAGATTTCTTCGATGGACACGGCAAGATTAATTCACCTCTTTTCTCCTAGTAGGGAGATAATGGCACATATTTTCTACGATTCTAACCGTCACATAGCAGAATTGGGTACGTCTGATAGCAATCTGGAACGGCTTTTAAAAAAGGCGAATTTGAACCCTTAACTACTGTAGAGCGGCTACCGTTTGACCCACTGTAGCCGGGCTAGAATGTCACTGCGCGAGCGGCGTAAGTGATCGAAATGATCCAACATTCCAACATTTTTTAGCCGTTGCAAGGTAGTCGTTTTGGGCTATTCAACCTAAAAAGAGCAGTTAAGGCGGATGAAAATGGTGTAGCTGCGCAAAAGCACAAAGGATTTTGAACTTTTGACCCAATGTAGCCAGGCTACTCCCTTTTTGCAAACATCATAACTGCAATCGACCGATCCTCAGACAGCTACCAGAGTTCAGCTACTTATAGACACCGATTGGTTTTCCTGTTCCGACTAGCGCAGCGCATATAGTTTGTGCCAGCATCGCGCTTACTTGAACCATCAAGCGGTTATCAAAAAATTTCGCGGAATCCTCAGCATGTCTTCGAATACAGAAACTCCAGTTATTGACGCCCTAGTTCGAGCCGCCTTCGAGGAGCTGAAGCCGCCTGGTCTCGTATGCGCGGTCACTGCAGACCGAAAAATTCGTCATGTAGCCGCCTACGGCGTCTGTGACGCCGAACACCACACTCCTTTCGACGTCCATATCGCCTTTCCCATCGGCTCTTTGACCAAGAGCTTTGCTGCGGCCGCTCTTCTCATCTTGCGAGACGAGCAGAAGCTCAGCCTCGACCAGAGCCCGAGGGACTTCGCTCCAGAGCTTAGCAGTGACTGGCAGGACACTTCCCTATTTCAGCTTCTATCTATGCAGAGCGGACTCGGTGAGGACTTCGGTGGTTCCTGGGCCGAACAGCACCTCGTGCTTTCGAATGCCGAGCTGACCCACCGCTTTGCTGTACCGGTCACTCGCGCCGTTCGTCCGGGAACGCACTTCTTTTACTCGAACTTCGGATACATGGTGTTGGGGCGGGTGATTTCGCGAGCGGCAGGTCAGGATGCTCGCGATTTTATTGCACAACGATTGCTCGAACCCTTGGAAATGAGCTCTACCTCGTGGTCGATTCCGCAGACCAACACAGCACTTGGCTACAAAACAAGCGATGATCGATTCGAGCAGGAGGAACGGTTCTCTGCATCCAACGACGGTGCCGTCTTTGGAGGTCTCTGGAGCTGCCTGTCAGATATGGCCCGCTGGATCGACTTTCTTGCCTGTGCTCATAAACACGATGACGAAACATACGCGCTAATTCTCGCGCGAGCTGCGCGCCTTGAGATGCAACGGGCAGTCACTCTCCGTCCGGTCTCACCTGCGAGGGAGTCGGGCAAGAGCCCCGTTTGCTTAGGATACGGACTCGGCCTGGTAAACTTCCCGAGCAGCTCCGAGTGGGCGGTCGGACATGGGGGCGCCGTGCCTGGGTTCGGCTGCCACATGCGATGGTCACCCAACACCGGGATCGGACTGATTGCAGTTGCTAACATTCGGTATGCGGATCTCTCAGAGAGCTGCGGAAGGATCCTTGCTGCGGCTACAGAGAAGGAACCTGCTAGAGCCCAGGCGCTCCACCCTCTCGTAGCAGCGCGCGCTTCCGTTCTACTGGCTCTTCTGAGGGAATGGGATATAGCCACAGCAGAGCAGCTGTTCGCCTTCAACTTCTTCATCGATTATCCGCGAGAAGACACGGCCAAGAGCTTCACCGAACTGGGCGAGCGATACGCCGAACATCTTACAGATGCTCAGGTCATCCAGCTACGCGGCTTGAGCGCAAAGATAGTGATTAGAGGCAGCACGCTCCTAACATTCACAGTATCTTCGCTTGAGCCTAATCAGGTGCAGGAAGTAACCTTTTGAGAAACGGTGCTTGCGCGAGTTGACTTGGCAGAACCCCTCCCTGCTACGAAAACGGATCTTGGGTTGTTCTCCGATTTAGTCAACGTTGATCGGCAGCCTTTATTTTTGGTTAATTAACCCTGAGGCGCTGAAGACGCAGAGGGCGCAGCCGGTAACAATTCGCGCGGCTGCGGGCCTATGCCGTTCTTACGTGTATTATTTTGATCCACTGTAGCTGGGCTACAGCCGGTCCTACAGCCGGCCACACCTACCAGCCCCATCGATCTTCTACACGGACGAACGCGCACTCCTCACTCACATTGACTTTTTTACCTGAAATGCTAACTAATCACAGGAGTACTTATACTTTTAGGCTTTTCGCTAGCCCTAATGCAGAGTTGGTTTTATAGCCCTATTTGACAAAGCGCTCTCTTACCTTTGATCTTGGAGTGTATCCATGCCAGTCATTTCAATCGCGGACGCTGAACGATATGCCAGTACTGCTCTGCGAATGGTCGGATTTGCTCAGAAGGCCGCGGATAGTACCGCAAGAGCGTTGGTGCTTGCTGAGTCTCAGGGGATTTCCTCTCATGGCCTTACTCGAATATCTCAGTACATTTCTCATCTTAAGAACGATCGCATTAACCCTCAGGCCGAGCCGCTAGTAATAAAGCGGAACCATGCTTGCGTGGTTGTGGACGCGCAAGCAGGCCTAGCGTTCCCGGCATGCGATCTTGCGATTGATGAAGGGATTCATTTGGCACGAAAATTTGGTATCAGCTTTTCTGCTGTTGTCCGAAGCCATCACGCCGGAGTTATGGCCGATCATTTGAGAAGACCTGTAGAGGCAGGATTGGTTGGCCTGGGCTTTTCAAATGCCCCAGCGGTAATGCCCACTACCGCAGGCCGCCACCCTGTATTCGGCACAAATCCGATCGCCGCGGCGTTTCCGAGACGCGAGGCAGCTCCACTACTAATTGATCTTAGCCTGAGTGAAGTCACTCGGGGAACTTTGGTCTCCGCCGCCAAGTCTGGCAAACAAATCCCGCTTGGGTGGGCGGTCGATTCAAATGGGTCGCCGACAACCGATCCGCAGGCCGCTCTTCAAGGATCCATGCTCGCGATCGGAGCGACGACGAGCGGGAAAGGGGCGATGCTCGCGATGATGATTGAGTTGATGGCATCCGCATTGATAGGCACCAACTTTTCGTTCGAAGCATCAAGTTTTTTCGTAGACTCCGGCAACGTGCCGCAACTTGGGCATTCATTTATTCTCATTGATCCTGCCGCGCTAGCCGGCAACGACTTGTATTTTGATCGTCTGGAGCTGTTCATCGCAGAGCTTCTAAACGACGACGACGTGAGATTGCCAGGAGCACGCCGGGAAACGCGATTACAGAAAGCGACCTCTGAAGGGATTGAAGTTCATGAGGACGTACTTAAGATGCTGCAGTCTTTAAGCTCCGTTTCAAATGCGGCGGAGAAGACCTAGGGTTAGATAAGTCCACGATGTCCGTAACCTGGGATGAAATGCCTCTAATGCTTTGCTCGAGCAAAGACTGACTATTACCCACATTTTCCAACCATAGATTCATAGAGTTCAGTCATAGAGGCTAGTCGTTGCCAGCCGCGCCACAAAGCGGTGCAACCGGGAGG
>JBIKWQ010000110.1:0-6031 GCA_044356215.1 Bdellovibrionota bacterium
TGAACGTAACTTTCTCATTGAGTGGTACTCCTTATTTAAGGTTAGTTTCTGTATTGATAACAAGCTATTAGCCTATTATCGATTACCACTCAATCTCTTAATTTCAACGGGAATTAGGACATCCTCTCAGATGCTCATCTCCTGTGAGTATGCCTTTGATCTCTTTGTCTATTTCAGTTTTCTGACGAATGAGCGATAACAGAAGATCTGAGTATCCCTCGGCCGCCGTTTCTTCTTGTTTTGATAGACACACTCCTCTAGCAATCTCTAGCGGCTCTATCTTTTCAAGCTTATTTAACCAGCTATCAAAAATATTATCATTATCCGGTATTTTACAGTGATGTCTAATTAGCTTAAGGCTCTGCCTAACTAGCGCCAATGCTTTTAAATCCCATGAATCAGGGTCTTTCTCAAGCTGTTTGATCGATAAATCAATCGCATTGAGCAGCGCCTGCGGGTAGTTGTCTAGCGTGAATAAACCGGTATTTGTCACGTGCATCAAAGCTTTATTCAGCTCATTTAAATTATCATTTAGTTTCTCAAGAACCCCTTCCTTAGATAGCTCTTTAAAAAGCTTTGTTCGCTCAATTAACTCCTTAGGATCATTTGTTGCACCGTGTTTAATAAAACCGTCGATGGAGCCGTTCTCAAAAAACTCGGGGCTTCTGGCGAACGGAAATACTCTCGAGTGGATGAGGAAATGGTCGTTATTATTACTTATCGCCCAAAAAGGAAATCGATATTGCTGTTTCCACAAACTACTACCTATTGGTAACGGGCTGGAATGATCATCTTCGTCCGGATGGCGACGTAGTCGGTCCACAATAGATCGCCACCTAATAAATATGCGCCCGCTACGATCACTTCCCCCGACCAGCTCGTCACTTTGCGGAACCAGCGACCTTAAGCTTCTGGCAGATTGTTTTAGCAGTTCTCGTTCGGCAGCTGTATGCTCACGGACTTCTATATTACGCTCGCCTGGTCGCTCTACAGTATACTCCCCTTTTAGATATCCCCTGCCGAATTCAATGAACTCTGGAGCAATCCCAAGACCAAGCGCTCCTTCAAAGGAGCGACTTGTATCTATTCCATCAATTAGCGTCCGTGTAGACTTCGGATTTTTCGGATCTGATTCATCAACTTCAAAGTGATGAATACTGATATCGGTCTGCTTGCTCCAATATTTCAAAGCCTCTGTATTGTGCGTAATCGTAAAAAGCCTGACGTTTTTGGACTTTAAAAAAATCGCTTCGGCAACATTCAGGCGATACTCGTAGTGAGGCGAAGTTGTTGTCCAAGATTCATCTGAATACCATTGGCAGCGAGCTCCGATCTTAGGGTAGGCATCCTTTCTAACTAATACCTCTCTTGCAAAATCGCTAGGCTCCTTCTTGACGCCGTTAATAACCACATCTGATGCCGCTGGCGATGTCCGGTCCACTCGAATAAATGAATCAGCGATGTGTATGTTGGCCTGCTTAGCCGGTGCCAGCCCAAAACTCTGCGCTACAAGCCTTAAGCTTAAATCGCGGTCGCTGCAGAAGGATTTCCCTGCGCGGTTTAAACCACAGATAACTATATGCTGTTTACTTGAGGGTGAGTCCCCTGAAACCTGAGGAGTTACATCATCCACGCCAAAGCCCACTTTGTGGCCGTTTTTCTCACGGAGCATGTTCCAAGCTTCTTGATAAAGATCATCCTTAGATTCATCAAATGTACAGAGACAATACTCATCTCTTTGTGCAAGATCAGCAAAGGCACACAACATGCCAAACATATCTAGCTGCGCATTAAAGTCAGCTACTCGTCGGAGCAAATCAGCGCGTTGATCTTCGTTTTTTGCCACTGACATTATACGCGCGGGAGTCATCTCGCCCAGCGTCTCTGCGCTGGCAAGCAAAGAGGCTGAGATGGCTTTTAGATTCGGATCCTCGAAGTTATCTATTTTTTTTATGGCTGCTATGAATAGCTGCATTAGAGACTCCAGATCGCGCAATCTCTCTATTATACTGACAGGTGTAGGACCATTATGGTCCCAGTGGTAGCTGCTAGCTGGCAACTCTTTTAGCTCTGTTAATTTACTAGTGATGTTTTCAGCGTTTACTCCATGCTCATGTATCAGTATCTCTAGGTTGCAGCGGCGCTCCCGATCCGTTACATGGTATTCACTTGTCGGGATAGTGAAAAGAATCTCCAGATTATTTTCCAATATAGGTCCTCTTCCAATATCGGAGTGGATACTTTTAGTGTCCTTGATATCTGCGCATAGATTCATTATCAACGCTTGGCGCAAATTTATTATCGAGGGATCAACCGGTGGCGACTGAATAGTGCTCCAAAAAAGAGACTGCTCGTTGGGATCGTGAGATATATAAACATCCTTCAGGCCGCTGTCGGCTCTACTATAGAAAGAGAATCCTGGAAGATGTACATTTGCGCGCTCAAAGTTGCCAAAGAAGAGCTCGAGACCGGATAGATCTTTAGCGGTGACCTGTTTGGTGGGTGTATCAGTATTATTACGAGCACGTGAATTAAAACTCATTAGAGGATACTAAGCAGATAAGCGCCCATAGTCAAACGCTGATTTATCACGATAACTACCTGATATATCTGAATTAGTCGCTAGCTCTGATAGATCTTATAAAGCTCGTATGCAGCTGAACCTAACAGGATTTAAGAACGCACTTAGCTCCCTCAGGCTGATGCCTTCAAGCAAGCCTCTTGCTCCAGATGCAGTATCCACCATCGTCCCAGTACAGCACCTTGATGTAGTCTCGTTGTCGGTTGAGAAACACAAACAGGTGCCCGCTCAGGGGATCCTGCTCTATTACGTTTCGAGCCCGCGCGCTTAATCCCTCAAATGAGCAGCGCATATCAGTGGCAACTCTTGATAAGTACACCCTAGGACGTTTTCCTATAGCTAACATCCCAGTGCTCGTACAAGCTCAGCTATCCGAGCTACTCGCTCGTTACTCGGTATTCTAATCGTTACCCCATTGACGCTCACCTCGTACTGCACTAACGATAGCGCGCGTGGCGACCCTACGCCTGCCAGCTCAACAAACTCCCCCCTCTGCTCACTGCGCTTTCGTAACCTACGATAGATGCTCGACTCGCTCACGTCTCGTTCCTGGCAAAATGCCTCAAGGCTCTTACCGCTTGTTGCATACTCTTCAAGTATGACTTGCCACTCGGCCCTGCTACGATACCTTCTCATCCCAATCAATACCCCTAATAGTTTTGCACTGCGTTAATCGCACTTCGACTGCGATCTATACTTGGATGGGCTGCTCGGCGGAAGGGTGCCTAGTTAGCGGCGCTTACAGGCAAGTAGGTAAATTCTCAGTATCATATTCACGATACCTCTAGGCGCATAATGT
The DNA here is from genome assembly GCA_044356215.1 of Bdellovibrionota bacterium. Lineage (GTDB taxonomy): Bacteria > Bdellovibrionota_C > UBA2361 > UBA2361 > OMII01 > OMII01. The sequence goes on from JBIKWQ010000110.1 coordinate 3,381, forward strand.
CTAAATCATCAGTTGTCGCCCTCTAATGTAGCTCATATTATGACGAGACTCACGCGCGAAAATCTGGTGGATTGAATTGTTATGCATAGGCTACTAACCCAGTGAAATAACTCATACTAGCATCAGATGAAAGTCACTAAGTACTTCCAATTTCGCCGCTCTCTCCCCGATCGTGGAGCTATTCAAGATGAATGGATTCGAGAGGTTATAAGGAATCCAAGTAGAAGAACTACTCAGGATGATGGTAGAATAAGGCTGTGGGGTAAAATCGCCGAGGCGGACAACAGGTATCTCAGAGTCGTCCTTCTAGAGGATGGCGAAACAGTGCATAACGCGTTTTTCGACCGAAAGTTTAAGGAGTAAGAGCGATGAAAGTCAGATATTTTGAAGACACCGATACTCTTTACATTGAATTAAGCGACAGAGAGCCTGCTCAAACTGAAGAGCTTAACGACAATGTGCTTTTGGAGCTCGATAAGGATGGTAAAGTCGTTGGGCTGACTATAGAGCATGCAAAGCAGGCACAGGGGAAGCTAGATTTTTCGTACGAGACGGTTGCGGCATAGCGGTCTAAAGCAGTAGGGGGGGATTCGCGCTAGCGTATTCCTCCGTTCGCTTTTGTTGCTATGTACTACTCTTGTAAGATAGGAATTCCTTCTCAAATCGACTCTTACTCTCTTCTTTTGTCTCACCGGCAGTGTCGAAAACCCAAGAGTTTTCCCAAGGTTCATACTCTCTGTTTTCGATCTCTTTCCAGGTTAGAACTCTCGCTATCTTGCTTTGAGATTCCCGCTCCTCAAGTCGTGCCTGGTGCTCTGCACGATCCGAGCAAACAATCTCTATTTCGCGGTACTTAAGACCCCGACTCATTGCGACTGCTCGCCAAGCACTTCGAGTAATTTCCACTGAATTCACAGAGTCAGCCACAACCGACATGCTGTTATCTAGATTGTCACCAGCCAAGTTATACGCAGCCTCATATCCTTCGGGTCCTATAAGTTCTCCATTAGCAAGAATGGCCTCCTCGATGGAGTCGATTCGGAGATAAACGGAGCCCGTAGCCCTTGAAAGATGACGCGCTAGGGTACTCTTGCCAGATGCTGGAAGGCCGCCGAATATGTACAAAATTGGTTGGCTCATGGCGAACCTTTAAGGGTGCATAATGATAAAGATGACTTGGGCAAAACCCTCAAGGTTTATGCCTCAAGTCCATCCTCTTGTTATCTCTGATGAATTTGCTGAAAGCAAGATCGTTATTGTCGAGAATGCTTGCGTGCTCTATGATTAGTGTATATACACTAATATGTGTTTACATGGGATGTTAACAAGGCAATCTCAAATTTTGAGAAACATGGCGTTTCCTTTGAGGAGGCTGCTACTGTGTTTAGCGATCCTGACGGCCTGCATTTGGAGGCAAAGCACGTCGGGAAGGAGCTTCGATTTTTCAGAATCGGACAGTCGAGTAGGGGGAAAGTCTTAATAGTAGTATTCACCGTAAGGAAACTGGGCCGTGACAAAGAAGCGATCAGGATCATCAGTGCAAGACAGACGTCCAAGAAAGAGCGCGAGGCATATCGTCGACTCAAAAATTGATTTTAGCGATATTGCCGAGCTCAGTGATATGCAACTTGGAAGCGCTCGCAAGGTAGGTAGACCAAAGAGCGACAATCCGAAACAGCTTATTGCCGTACGCCTATCACCCAGTCTTTTGCAGAGTCTGAAGCGCCTTGCGCGTAAAACTAAGAAGCCATATCAGAGAATAATGCACGAAATGCTTGAAAAGGCGGTAAAAGAAGCGGCCTGATAAGCGTTGAGCTTGCGGTCCCCAACAAATTTCGGTGGCTAGTCGTTAACCCGAGCAAGTGCGTGGTCGAGCCGGCGCTAAACTCGTATCACGGCGTCTACTGAGACCCTGTTTCTTTTAAAGTAGGAGATATCAAAGGTGGCGGCAACGGAAGCCTTGAAAGCTCGATAGGCTTCTGGATTTCGGTGCAGATCCCGACGTTCGGAACGCTTAAGAGCCTCCTGCGAGGGGACTTCAAGAAGTACCACCTTATCGAACAGCGGGCGCACGGCAGGGTGCGCTAGGTATATTCCGTCGCAAAGCACTACACCGGAGGGAGGAAGCTCAATGGTTACCTCTAGGTCTTTTTCTCCGGTTGATTGACGCCAAAGACCGCTGCGTTTTAAGTGACCAGTATCTCTGAGCTGTTTCAGGTCGGCTTCGAATGTTGACCAGTCGTACCAGTTCGTAGGGTCTTTCCAGAAATCTATGTCAGCTTGCGCTCCCGTAAGTGACTGCAGAATTGCGCTCCGACGGCCCCAACTGGAATGAGTAAGATACCAATCGAGTTCAAAGACCGTGCATTTGAAGTTTGCAGTCTCAGCGACTTTTCGACAAATTGTCGACTTTCCGGAACCGCCAAGTCCACACACCCCGACTGCAGTCCGTTGATGCTCCTGCCTTAACTTGTTGGCTACTTCATTCAGAGAGTGACAAGCAACTTCGAAAGAGCTCATGTGAGATAATGAATAGTGTTGAGCCGCAGGTGGTGGCGACTGCGGCGTGAGCGAGCGGATGGAAAGACTCCACCATCTGCGGCTCAACAGCACGTTGAACTAACCCGCTTGCCCAGACTCTTTGGAATTAC
>JBIKWQ010000023.1:0-44324 GCA_044356215.1 Bdellovibrionota bacterium
TCCATTCTTGCGGGTCTCAAAATAAAAATTTCTGCCTTTTGAGTCTGCCTGAGCTGTCACACCTACTACATCGCGCCTGTTCACTAGATCGCCCTGCTTTACTAAGCTCTTTCCTAATCTTCCATAGAGCGAATAACTCCGCTCTCCGTGGTCGATGATAACTACCGTGTCGTATCCCGGCATCTCTCCTGCAAAGGCTACGCGCCCTCCTAATACCGCGCGCACCTGACTCCCTTCGGCTGTCTTATACTCCAGCCCCTTACTGAAGATCATATCAGCGAAGCTAGTAACTTTTGTTTTGCCGAACTTTTGGACTATTTCACCTGTCACCGGATACGAGATCTTCGCCGTTAGCGCGAAAAGTCCCCCAGGATGCATCACATCCGCGGCTCTCTGGATAGATTTTGGCGTGACTACTAGCTCCACGTCACCTTGCGAATCCTTGGGCTCCTCAGGTGTTGGCTCGACTTGCTCCTTAGGCGCCACGACTTGCGGGGTCTCGGCGCTCATAATCGCTCTCATCAACTCCTCAAGCTTCGCGGCCTCGACCGTTAGGGTCTCTAGCGATCTCTTGGCTGCCTGCTGCCGCTCCTGAATCTGTTGTAGAACGAGCTGAAGTTTGGACTTCTTTTCTTCAAGGCTTGTTCGATTAACCCGCAACCTCTCCTGAACAGATTTCCCCTCCTCAAGGGTCCGCTCAAGGGTCCTACGCGTCTCTAATAACTCCTCAACAGCTTTCTCGACTGTATCAAAACGCGCCTGATCTGAGCGGCGCAATGCGCTCGCATAGACCGCTATGCGCTCAAGCTGACCAGACTGCGCCGCGCGAAAAACTATTGAGCGATCACTCACCGATGCGTTCATATAGAGCACTTTTAGTCGCTCACTTATAAGTCGCTGTTGCTCGGACACCCTCTGCTCCGCCGCGCGCAAATCGAGCGCTAGCTTCTCTTTCTGTCGAGCTACCGCGGTACTTCGCTCAAGAAGCTGCTGTTCCTCATCCGCTAGGCGCTTCATCTCATCTTCAAGTTTGCGCTCGTCTTTCTTTAGCTTTGAAAATTCCGCTTTCAGGTCCGCGATAATCTTCTCGGTCGAAACAACTTCAGCACGGATCTTAGTTAACTTGGCGGCTAGCTCGCCAGTTTGAGCCTCGCAGAACGGCGCTAGTGCTCCCGAAAGAAACAGAACAATCAGTAGCGCGTAAACACAGTATTTGAGGGAAACTGGCGACATTTACCCCTCCTGCAGGAACTTTCGCACCGCCAAAAAGCTTCCCACGAACCCGACGAGAGCACCCGCTACCAAGATCGCCACCAGATGAGCTATTGGAATAAACGTGAAGGTCGGCATTATTACCTTTAAGAACTCCGCCTCGCCGATAAAACTCCTTAAGACTAGGAAAATAATAAACACCCCAGCTAACCCGACTGCCGCGCCTGTAACACCCTGCAAGAATCCCTCGATCATGTATGGAACGTAGATCGATGGGCGTTTCGCGCCGACTAGCTGCATGATCTCTACTTCGATCCGGTGATTATAGAGCGCTAGCTTTATCGTGTTAGCGATAATAAATCCAGCGATGATAAAGAGGAAAAACATCCCGACTCCGCCAAGTACGCGAGTCAGATTAATCATCTTTCTTATCTGCTGAGCGCCACTCCGGCTGTATCTTACACTCTCAACCTTCGCCGAATCGGCGAGACGTCGCGATATCTTTCCGTAAACAGACTCCGCCTCCTCCGCTGTCGATAATCTCACCTGTAACGATGCTGGTAATGGATTATCGGCGTCTAGCCCTTCAAGTATTCGCGCGTCATCACCTAACGATGCTCTGAAATACTGCAAAGCTTGGCCCTTATCGATATATGTAACCGACTGACCTCCAGAGAAGTCGTGCATCTGCCTAGAAAGAGAATCTATCTCAGCTTGAGAGGTTCCATCTTTCAAAAAAACCATGACGGTCATTTCAGCAGTGCCCTTAGAAACCGCGTTGCCGGCGTTCTGGACGCAGAGTAGAAACAGCCCCAGCAAAAAAATGGCGACCGAGATCGTAATCACGGTAAGTAAGGATGTGATTGAAGATCTCCTCACATTTTCAAATGCCTGCCTCAAACAGTGTCCGGCTAGGGCAAAGAGCGAGACCTTCTCAACAGCATCACCCTCTCCCCAGATCGCCGTGATCCCTATCGAGGAGCGCTCGTCGTTGTAGCTACTCATAATCCGACCCCTCTAACACCACTAGCGCGCGAGAAATCGCCGATCATCTTGCCCCGATCTAAGACAACAGTACGCTTGTTTAACTCTTCAATGATCGAAAGGTTGTGCGTCGCTACCACCACTGTTACTCCGGCTGCGTTTGCCTCAAGTAAGAGATCGAACACACGACGGCTCATCTCTTGATCTAGATTCCCCGTCGGCTCGTCGGCTAATATCAGCCTCGGCTTGCGAATCAGCGCCCGTGCTACGGCAACACGCTGCTGCTCTCCTCCTGATAAAGTGACCGGATAAGCGTCGGCCCTGTCCTGCAAACCCATCGCGTGCAGCAACAGCATGGCTAACCTCCGCCGCTCACGAACGCTAACCCCGAGAACCTCTAAACCGTAAGCCACGTTATCCAAAACACTCCGCCGCGGGAGGAGCTTGTAGTCCTGAAAGATAACCCCGATCTCGCGCCTTAAAGAGGCGATCCCATCGCGCCCGACAGATGATAAATTACGTTGTCCGACCAGAACTTCTCCGTTTGTGCAGCGCTCCGCCCCAAAGAGTAATTTTAACAAAGAGCTCTTACCAGCTCCGCTTGCTCCAGCGATGAATAGAAAGTCTCCTTGCTCAACACGCAGGTCGATTCCACGCAGGGCAGCCTGGTCAGGTGGATAGATCTTTGAGACTCCGTGTAGATGGATCATACTCTCGAGGACTAATTACAACCTAAAATAACACCTTCAAATCCCCCATACCTAGCAAAGCTACTGTTGCGTCAGGTTTTTCCGATGAGGTACGATGCGCCGGTGATAAGTAATTTTTATTCCGTATTTAAACATACTGCCAGTGCCTGTTTTTTGAGCTCGGTCCTCTTGGCGTGCTCATCTACCCCAGCGCCAACCACCGTTCCTCTGGAGAGCGTAGCACTCAAGGCTGACGCCTGCTCGAAGATCTCTGGGCCTCTAGCTACTCCAGTTCTTTACCGCTGTAAGGACGGTGACGAGGAGATATTCGTAACTTCACTCAAGGATTGTTCTATCCCTGAGAAGTTTACCTTTCAAACCACCACCAGGCAGCTCTTTATTGGGCTATTAGGATTAAAAGTTATCAGCCAAGACCCTGTAGCACTTGGAGAGACGAAAGCGCTGCAAACCGTAGTGACCGGTACCCTCGACGCAGAGCCGGTTATCATGTCGGCTTTCACCTTCAGACGAAACAAGTGTGTCACAGATATAGTCCTCTGGAGATCCGTTGCATCTGTTGACCCTGGGGCCGATTCTGTATCGCGATTTACGAATTCATCAAAACAGATAACCGCCTCTCTCTTTAACGAGCCTTTAACGGTGCCAGATGCTGCAGCTATCACAAGTCAGGGATAACCTGCGCGCCTTTGGCGGCTATGCACACATGCTATGGGATGTGATCCGAGGAATCCGCCGACACGGGATCGACCTCAAGGAGATCACCAGACACGTCGTTGTTATCGGCGTTGGATCCCTGCCGATTGTGCTACTGACTGCCGTCTTTACCGGAATGGTTTTAGCGTTACAAACCGCCTATGGACTACAGAGATTCGGAGCGAAGAATTACGTAGGAAACCTGGTAGGACTGGCTCTTTCGCGCGAATTGGGGCCGGTTTTGACAGCAGTGATGGTTTGTGGACGGGTTGGTGCGGGGATCGCCGCGGAGCTCGCGTCAATGGTTGTAACCGAACAGGTGGACGCCATACGCGCTCTTGGAGGAGACCCGATCCGCAGACTGGTCACTCCTCGCCTAATCGCCGGAACTATATCGATGCCACTGTTATCTGGGTTGGCGCTCTTGATTGGGGTCTGGGGTGGATTGATCGTCGCCGTTGGCGAGCTTGGTATCTCCGCTCACCAATACTATCGCTCTTACCTATATGCCGTTCAGATCCGCGATGTAATAGATGGACTAATCAAGAGCTGTGCCTTCGGCGTTATCGTAGTCTCAATCGCCTGCTATAAAGGCTTAACCTGCCGCGGAGGAACCGAGGGGGTTGGCCGAACAACTACTTCCGCCGTAGTCACGGGCTCTCTCGCCGTATTTATCTCTAATTTCTTTATTACTAAACTGCTTATTATCCTTAACTTCAAGTGAACCAGCAGAGCCCAACAGTCGAATTTATTGATGTTCACACCGCCTTTGGTGCCAATCATGTGCACCGTGGGCTAAACTTCTCTTTAAAGCCTGGTGAGGTTACTACCCTGCTTGGGCCAAGCGGCGCGGGAAAGACTATTATCTTAAAGCTCATCATGGGGCTAACCTGGGCCAAGTCTGGAACTGTAAAAGTGATGGGCCGCGACATGAATACGATCACCGAAACAGGTCTGAATGAGCTGCGGGTTGATATCGGGATGCTCTTTCAAGGCGCGGCGCTCTTTGATTCCCTCTCTGTTTTTGAGAATATCGCTTATGGCTTACGTGAGCGTGGGGAGGATGACGAGGAGAAGATCCGAACAATTGTCGAGAGTAGATTAGAGATGGTTGGGCTCCTCGGCATTGAGCAAAAAGTTCCATCGCAGCTATCTGGCGGTCAGAAAAAGAGGATTGGATTGGCGCGAGCGTTGGCGTCCTCTCCTAAGATCATGCTTTACGATGAGCCAACAACGGGGCTAGATCCGACATCGACTCGCAAGATCGACGACCTGATAGTAAAATTCGCCAAGGAATCAGGGATGACGTCGCTTGTTGTTACACATGACATTCAGAGCGCGATGAGGATCTCAGATCGTTTGATGCTTCTAAGCAAGGGCGTTATATCAGCCGATGGCCCTGCAAGTAGCCTACCGACTAGCAGCCCTTTAGTGGCCGATTTTGTTTCAGGACAGTGGAAGGATGAACTATGAAGCTACGTAATGAAGTAAAGGCTGGAACGTTCGTTTTGGTATCGCTGGTACTCGTTGCCGCCCTAATTCTTATTATGGGACGCGAGCGGCAGATCTTCGCCAAGCAGAGTAAATTTCACGCTTTTTTTAAGGATGTGAAGGGACTCTCGGCTGGAGCGCCGGTAAGAATGGGAGGAATTCCAGTGGGCCGGGTTGATAAAGTGGGGTTCTCTGAAGCTCCACTAGATCAGAAGGTTCAAGTGACCCTTCTGATTAACTCAAACTATCTTGAGCGAGTCAGAAAGGATTCAGTTGTGTCGATCGATACGCAAGGCCTTTTAGGAGATCGGTTCGTTAGCCTATCGAGTGGTGTCGACCCTGTGGCGGTACCCGCTAATAGCACCCTGCGCTCTGTTGAGATATCAGATATACAACAGGTGATGCACAGGGCCCAAGCTGCTGTTGACAACACCTCGCAGATAACCGAGCGGATTAACCTCGCGCTAGAGGGGCTCTCTCCCGATACGTTCCGAAACGTAGCATCAGCGTCGCAAAGCATAGCTGAGATATTTAAGGCGATAAAAACCGAGGAAGGCTTTATGCACCGCTTGATCTATTCTGAGGCGGAGGGAAAGAAGCTAGTGGAAAGTATCGCTTCGACCTCGAAGGATATAGCTGATTTGGCGAAGGAGGTTCGCTCAGGACATGGAGTGCTGCACGCTCTAGTTTACTCAGATGGTGGCGAGCGCGCTGTTCAGCGACTATTCGACGCGTCTGACAGCGTTGCATCAGCGAGTGATAATCTATCGAACCTTCTTTTGCAGGCCAAAAACGGCAAAGGATTACTGCATGATCTAATCTATACCGATATTGAACCTGGAGTTGTCGCTAAAAGGATCGAGCAGGTTCTAGTTTCTTTAGCGACTATGGCAACTAATCTGAAGGTCACTTCGGATTCGTTGGTGCAGGGAACTGGAACTCTCGGGGCTCTGATTCTTGATCCTAAGCTGTATGATAACTTAGTCGAAGTAACAGACGGGGCGAAACGCAGCTTTATCCTTAGACAAGCTATAAGGAGTTCGTTAAAGAATTAGTGGGAAGAGCGGAAAAAGATTGCGTCTGCGGCGCCGTCGAGCAAAAGCTCGCCTCAGCGAGATTTTGCCGGTTCTCCTACCTTATCTTCAACGACGTCAAAGCGATAATCGCGAAAACCACTGAGAGGATCCAAAACCGGACTATTATCTTAGGCTCAGACCAGCCTAACAACTCAAAGTGATGGTGAATCGGCGCCATACGGAAAACGCGTTTCTTGGTCGCCTTGTAGTAATAACGCTGAATCACCACAGATGCCGCCTCGATGACAAAGATTCCTCCTGCGATAACTAGTATTAGCTCCTGCTTGACCAAGACGGCGATAAAACCAAGAGTTCCACCAAGCGCCATAGAACCAGTGTCGCCCATAAAAACCTGGGCTGGGTACGTGTTATACCACAGGAAGCCCAGGCCAGCCGCGAACATGGCTGATAATATAATAGCTACCTCGCCTGCCCCTGGGACATGGTGAACACCTAGGTAATCAGCATAAATTGAATTGCCCGCTAGATAGGCAAAAACCCCGTAGGTGAAAGCGACTGTCATGACTGGACCGATCGCTAGGCCGTCCAAGCCATCGGTGAAATTTACCGCGTTTGAAGTTGCCGTTAGCACAAACGCTGCGAAGACAACAAAACCAATTACACCAAGATGTATAGTCACGTTTTTCAGGAACGGAACATATAGATCTGTCGAGCCTCCAAGCCAAACCAGAACCCCCGCTGAAAACGCACCGATACCAACCTGCGATATAAGCTTTCCACGCTCTGATAGCCCCTTTGAATCCTGCTTGGTGATCTTTTTCCAATCATCGATAAATCCAAGGTACGCGAAGCCACACATTACAAGCATCGTCAGCCAGACCTTGGCGTTGGCAAGATCAGCCAAAAGAAGAGTAGCCAACAACACCGCCACAACAACTACCAAGCCCCCCATCGTTGGGGTCCCACGCTTCCCTTCGTGCGCTTTTGGGCCATCATCACGAATCGGCTGACCCTTTACTCCACGTTGTTGCAACCAACGTATAAATACCGGTTGAAATACCAGAACAAACACAAATGAGAACAGGAACGCCAGCATCGCCCTGAAGGTCTGGTACTTAAAGAGATTGAATCCGCTGAATAGATCCTGAAGAGATGTAAATAAGTGATACAGCACAGTTCGAGGCCCCGTAGGTTAAATCTTCTGTGGAAGACTACTACAGGACACTGCTTTTAAGACAGGGGTAACTAATCAGCAAAGGTGCTCGAAAATATGAGCGGCATTTTCTTTACCCCTTTTTATTCCGTGGCTTACCCCTTATACTATAAGTGTTATTAATTAGATAAGACAAAGTAAGATGAATGAGACAGGCGTAAGCCGGATCAAGATTCTGGGTGAAATGCTTGAATTCGCCGAACACGCCCTGCGAAAGCAATTGCTAGCGCAAAATAAGCTTGCCACTGAGGCAGAGATTGAAGCGCGGATATCTGAGTGGTACTCATCTCCAGTAGTTATCCCCGAAGGTCAGAGGCCTAGGATAGAGGAGGTTAGAAGAGGCCGCGGACCTCATGGCAATTAACATTCTCAAACACAAGCTAAACTGTCCGGCACTACTATTCACTTCACACTAAAAACTGCCGAAATTACCACCTCTTGCCAATCTCAAGTACCTGGATTGACCTGCTAAAGAGTCTGGATAACAATGCTGGTGGTTTATTTACCCAACGGTTTGTTGCACTTATTTGATTGCCGTCCCCGCCTACATGTATGCTAGGAGCTTATGGAACAACGATTGATCGACACCCTTAAGCTCCCAGAAGACCTAAGGTCCATATCCCCAGAGGAGCTTAAGCAGGTCGCAGGCGAGCTAAGAAACGAATTAATCGACACGGTCAGTCGCTCCGGTGGCCATTTCGCCTCAAGCCTCGGAACCACCGAGATATCTGTCGCCTTACACAGAGTTTTTGACACTCCACACGACCGATTGATCTGGGATGTCGGACACCAAGCGTACATCCACAAGATGCTCACAGGGCGCCGCCAACAGATGGCTGGAATCCGAACTCTTAGTGGTATCTCAGGTTTTCTCAAACGCTCAGAGAGTCCGTTCGATGCTTTCGGCGCTGGGCATGCGGGTACAAGTATCTCAGCCGCCGTGGGAATGCGAGTAGCTCTCGACTCAATCGCCCCTGAGAGATACGTAGCCGCGATTATCGGTGATGGATCGCTTACGTCTGGAATGGCTTTTGAGGCGCTTAATCACGCCGGCGATCTTAGATTAAAGCGCTTCGTTGTTGTGCTCAACGACAACGAGATGTCGATCTCAAAAAATGTCGGTGCTTTAAGTTGGCTATTCTCACGCGCTGTTACCGGCGAAACATCCTCACGCGCGCGCGATACCTTTAAACGACTTCATGAACGTGGCTACATCCCTGACCTAATATACCGTGCGGTGGATCGCGCTGAAGAGGCGGCTCAGGGTTTCTTCTCGTCTCCAGCGATGTTATTTGAAGCTTTCGGGTTTCGTTACATCGGTCCGGTTGATGGACACGACCTGCCGTCCTTAATACAGGCTTTAGAGAACGCCAAGCGCCAAGACATTCCAGTTATAGTCCACTGCCACACGGTAAAGGGCAAAGGGTACGAGCCCGCGGAGGAAGACCCGATACTCTGGCACGGGGTTGTGCCTTTCGATCGCTCTAAAGGAGTTTTTAATCAGAGCTCTGCAGCTCCAGTGGTTAATCAAACGCCCAAGAAACTCCCTTCTTATACGGGGGTATTCGCCGATACGGTAGCGGAGATAGCCGCTAAGGATCGCTCTGTCGTAGCTATCACAGCGGCAATGCCTAGTGGTACCGGACTAGATAAGGTTATCAACAAACTCCCAGAACAGGTCTTTGATGTTGGGATCTGCGAGCAGCACGCTGTAACATACGCGGCTGGTCTCGCGTGTGAGGGATTCAAGCCAATCACAGCGATCTATTCCACATTTCTGCAACGCGGCTATGACCAGATAGTGCATGACGTCTGTATTCAGAACCTTCCAGTTACATTCGCGATCGATCGAGGTGGAGTTGTCGGTAACGATGGTGAGACTCATCAAGGCGTTTTCGATATCGCCTACCTAAGAGCTATCCCTAACATGACTATCATGTCGCCAAAGGATGAGAACGAACTGCGGCACATGCTTTATACCTCGGTACAATTAGGATCGCCCGCTGCTGTCAGATATCCACGTGGAAACGGGCTCGGAGTAACTCTAGACCCTGAATTAAAAAAGTTACCGGTTGGCCGAGGCGAGGTCCTGCGGACCGGAACAGATGCCTTAGTCATCGGTTTTGGACCTATTGTAAACTATGCGCTGGAGGCAGCCGCGACCTTATCGCGCGATCACGGCATCGAGTGCACGGTCATTAACGCCCGTTTCGCCAAGCCGCTCGACCAGGAGCTCCTCGCTGCTGAACTTCCTAAGTACAGCGTCATCTGCACCGTAGAGGACCACGCATTGGCAGGAGGATTCGGTTCGGCCGTAATTGAGTTCGCGAACGATAAGAACATCAGCTTAAGAGGTTCAATCAAGCGATTCGGCGTAGAGGATTCCTTCGTTCCACACGGCTCTCAAGCTGAGCAGCACAAGATGAACGGCTACGATGCGGCAAGCATAATACAGTACATCAGAGCAAAAGCGGCGAAGCCTCGCTACCGTGATGCTGCGCTAGAAAACGGCCGCGTTTGCGCTTCTTAGGGAGTTGCTGCACTGGCCGAGACTATTCGCTTATGAGGACACCGTCCTAATTCAGGTCACCTGGCCCATGCTCAATGGTGCCTATTTTCAGCTACTTATCGTCGGCACAGAAACTGCTGTTTATCTGATCAAATCCTGAAGCAGAGAGGTTTAATATGCGGATATATGATCAAGACGGTGAGTTGAATTCACTACTAGGTTTTTCTATCGAAACGGGTTTACTGGGAGTCACGGAGATGAGCTGGTCACAGGGCGGAAATTTTACAAGGAATTTGTTGAGCTTACAGCTTCAATTGCAAACTCTTTTAGAGGGGGTCGGAGGAGAAGGCACCGCCTCTCTTTTGGACCGTTTAGCTCAATTAAACGACTCTGAACGCAAGCGAATAATCCCCCTACTTTCACGGGTTGTTGGCAGGATCCTCCAAGGGGACAAGCGGATGGTTTCAGCCGAGGACAAAGAGCTTCAAGAGTTTGAGGATTCATTGTTCGACAGTATTATGTCAGCGCTTGGACAGAGCGCCAACGACGACCGCGTTGAGGCTAACCCCGAGCGCAAACTAGAGATTGTCCCTGGCGGTAAGGGTGAACAGGCGACCAAAGTCCGCCGCAAGCCTGTAAAGGTTCCATCCCTGATAGATCTTGCTAAGGCTCGTGAGCATAGAAGGCAGCGCTTTGATGCCCCGCCGCACGAGGTAAGCTAAGACGTGCCAGCTAGGTTGCGGTTTTATCGATAGCACAACTTGATTGCGGCTGATATAATTACTATAAAGTCCCGGTAGTAGTAACAGATTCCCGCATGGCTAAAAAAACATCCAAAAGCCGACCTAGCTTAAGCGCTTTATTGCGCGACGTGTCCGCTTTGGACGTGATTACCTCTATCGCATTGGCTGGAATCGCGGTTACAGCTCTGGTCACTATATGGAACTCTCGCGGAGCTTACGCCCAGCAGCCGCCGGAGCCTCCTCTTTATGACGCCTCGTGCGTTTGCCCCCCTCTTGCGGAATGTAATCAGCAACAGTGTCCAAGCGACCATCTTAGTCAGGGATGCTTTGACTGCAACCAGGTCCTGGGCAGCGCGAACTGCGCTGGTCAAGTCGAGGCCCTCGCGGCGAGCTGTGGCTGCTATCCAGCAGGATCGGCACCAACGGCGACTAATACTCCGGTGAATACACCGACGAATACGCCGGTCGATACCCCAACGAACACGCCTGTTAATACTCCGACGAATACGCCGGTTAATACTCCAACGAACACGCCTGTTAATACTCCGACGAATACACCGGTTAATACCCCAACGAACACTCCTGTTAACACTCCGACAAATACGCCGGTTAATACCCCAACGAACACGCCGAAGAACACACCTACCTTAGCACCAACTAACACGCCTACAGCGACACCATCGCATACGCCTAAATCCCTCGGTGGCGGAACTTCTAGCGGGGGAAGCAGCTCTGGAGGAGGATGGCCGCTTTTTTAGGGTTTAGGTGATCCTAATGCACAAGTCACCTTGACGGGCGGACCTAACAGCGGCGCTTCTTATCGAATAACACTTCCCAAATGAGCTCAATTTTAAAATCAAAGGCATTCGCCCCCGCTCGCATCACCGGATTCTTCATGATCTTCGAGGGTGGCTCCACTGGCTCAGGAGTAAACTTAGCTGATGGAGCTACCACTGAAGTAACAATCGGCGATGATAAAGGCGAGTTCGACATCACCGTAAACGGAGCCGACACGCAGGCAAAGGTATCGCGCAGGGTTTTTGAGGCTTTCGCATCGGATATTGATGGAAGGTCCGTTAGAGCAAAAACAGAGACCACTTTTCCGGTCGGATACGGACTCGGGATGAGCGGTGCTGGAGCGTTCTCGCTCTCACTGGCTCTTAATTCAACGCTTGGAGGAAAAAGATCGTATCAGCAATGCGCCCAGATCGCCACCGAAGCTGAGATCTTCTGCGGAACAGGTTTGGGTACAGTGATGAACCAGCAGTTCTGTGGATTCTTAATCGGAAACGAGCCCTACCCAAGCAGGTCAGCCAGACAGATAATTTGCCCTGAGGATACGGTGGTGTGTTGCTTTCTTAATCCGATCGAAACTGGATCGATTATTAGGGATCCAGGCTGGAAAGATCGGATCAACTCGATCGGTAAAGAGTGTATGTCAGAGATCAATCGAGATCCAAATATCCCTAACTTTACACTCCTCGCACGACACTTCGCGCTCTCAACCGGACTGGCGAACGACACCTTGCGAGCCATCATGGATGATGTCAAGGTAGCGTGTATGGCAATGCTAGGCCAAACGCTCTTCGCTGTTGTGCGCGGTGAGGATGCTAACACCGTCGCGGAGCAATTTAGAAGGTACTCGCCGCGCGTACAGATATCGGGGCTCGGAGATCGTCCAGCCCTGGTGCTGGAGTAATACGCACGTAAGAAAGGCCTCAAGATGGGAATGGTTCCGAAGAGTCATCCACGATACAAGTCTCTCATGGCGCGCTACACAGTAGCCGAAGGTGTAAAAGCCGGTATTACTACTATTACCGGCCTGACAGCGCACGGACGAGGCGAGGCATTTGACTATTTGCTTGGAGAACGGACCCATAAGTTTGCCGACCAGGCTGCCAAAGCCGCTGCGGCAGCATTATTACTCGCCGAACGTCCAGTTATATCGATTAACGGCAACACAGCCGTTCTGACCCCAAAGGAGATGCTCAGTCTAGCAAAGCGTTCGAAGGCGGCGCTTGAAGTCAACCTTTTCTACGACACAGGAAAACGCCGGAAGCTTATAGGTAAGCTGTTCAAGACCCGATATAAATATGAACTTTTAGGCGTTACTCCAGATTGCAGACTCTCTGGACTAAAGTCTCAACGAGCTCTCGTTGATTCTCGCGGAATTTACGCAGCTGACTTGGTGCTTGTTTCTCTTGAGGATGGCGATAGAACCATGGCCCTTAAACAGGCCGGCAAACAGGTTATCGCGATCGATTTGAATCCGTTTTCGAGGACCCCTCAAACCGCTGATATCTCCATCATCGACAATGCCCAGCGTGCTTTCCCGCTAATTGAGAAACACGTTAGCAAATTAAAAAATGCCTCCTCCGCTACACTGCGTGGGATTCTGAAGCGCTACAACAATAAAAAGATCTTAAACGAAGCTATCGCCGCGATAAGAAATGGATAGGCGAATCAATACATCAGCAATGGTACTGTTTACTGGTCACTCGATCGCCTCGACTGCCGCGTCTCTTTTTCTCTGCGCGCTCTGCTTGTTACCCTCTGGGTGCTCTAGCAGTTCCGATCCTGAGCCGGAGCCAGAGGCCAAAGAGCTAAAGACATCTAAAGATTCTCAAGAGACTGATGCACCAGAAGCTGAGCTGGTTCAAACATCTAAAAAGCTCTATCAGATCGGGATGTATACAGTCGCTCGTGATTCGTTTGCTTCACTCAAAGACAGGTATCCGCTCGGTGCCTACGCGAATTTTGCCGAGGTGAAGTACGCAGACTCTTTTTTCTTCAACCGAGAGTACAATGAGGCGGCTAAAGCATACGAGAGTATCATCAAAAACTACCCCGCGAGCCCCGACCTACCCTACATCAAATTACAGGCTGCTCGTTCTCACGTGGCATCGGCACGCGATGCCGGACGAGACCGGCAACCTTGGGAACGGGGGCTTACTATCTACAGCGAAATCATCGCCGCATACCCCGGGTCGGATTATTCTAACCTGGCTAAAGCGGAGCGAGCTAAGGTCATAGAGGAGCTTTCTGCTTATGACCGCGAGATCATCGAATTTTACAGGCGTGAAGGCAACCAAGCAGCGGTTGACGCCAGGGAGGCTCGCTTTAAAGAGCGCTGGGGCTCGCTCATCACTGAGCCCTCACCAGCTCCTGAGGAGTCCATCGCCCCCCTACCCTAGACAGCCACAACATCGTTTGTACAGCTTTCGCCCCCTCCCTCTCCTTGGTAGCTCTAGAGAGGGATTCGGAGCTCCAATGTATTTTTTGTAAGTTACTGGAATAATAAGCGAAACTTCCTTGCCACAGAGGACCCAGAGGACACAGAGACAACTCCATAATTGCCAATAGAATGGCCTATTCTTTGTGTCATCTGCGTCCTCTCTGTTGAAAAATTACTGCGGCGCCCTCTAGAGGAATTCCGCACCGGAATAACACCGTCCCATCATCTTATCACGTGAGGAATGAGTGTGTGAAACTAGCAGGCTCGCTTAACGGCGCCAGGCAGGTCTTTAGTAAAGAGAGTCTCTGTCGCAAAGCTAGCTAGACATTTATCATTGGGCAGGATCAGTTAAGGCTTATTAGAGTGCGGCAGTTATTAAACATTCAGGACTTGAGGGGGTTGGACTACAACACCGTTCTTAGCCGTCTCATGCGGCGAGATAACATAGCGCGCTTGGTACGCTCAGTTAACCTCATCTGCTCAGTAGTAGTGGCTCTCTCGATTATCGTTCTGTTAATCGTTCTCGGCCAGGGAATCCTTGATCGAATGAGCGTCACCTCCAGGCTTCAGTCTCGAATCGCCGCGATAGCGTCCAAGTCCCAACAGGGAGCGGGAAGCCAACTCAGTTCAAGCTACGATTGGGGGGTAGTCAAGGATCGCAAACCTTTCGGGGCTATCGGCAAAGTAGCCGCTCCGGTGTCAGCAGCGCCGACCCCTCCACCCTCTCCTCTGATGTTATCTTTAATCGGAACGTTTGTTACGCAAGGACAGGATCCATACGCAATCATCGAAGACAAAAAGAAAAATGATCAGGACATGTTCGTAATCGGCGATTCGATATTTGAGCAAGCGACCCTGAAAAAGATCTTCCTAGATCGTGTTGAGGTTGAACGTAACGGCAAGATTGAGATCTTACGCCTTGACGAGATCGGTGGAAACGCGGGAGCGGGCATAGTTTCATCCGGAGCTGATGATTTCGTTGTTGAGGAGGCCGAGCTTGACAAGGGTCTTGAAAATCTGCCGCTCCTTTTAACTCAAGCGCGTGCTGTACCGTACTTCAAAGATGGCCGCTCTATCGGTCTCCGCCTATTCGCGATTAAAACCGGAAGCCTATATGAGAAGGTCGGCCTAAAGAACGGCGACATCCTCAAAACCATCAATGGCAACAACTTAGGGGATATCTCCCAGGCATTAAAACTTTTCGAACAGTTAAAACAGGAACGCTCAATTAATTTAACTCTAGAGCGTGATAAGCAGGAACGTGAATTTAAGTATACGATAAGGTAAGACATGAATTACAGGAACTACCTAAACTCATTCTTAGTGGCGGCGATGCTCTCTGGGGCGTTGGTTACCTCGCCTTTGTCATCGCACGCGCAGACGCCAACAGATGGCGCTGGAGATGTAGCTAATGGCGACATCGGCAAGGACTCGAATACTGAGATCAACGTCAAGAACGCCGACATCTCGGCGATTATAAGGATCTTCTCGCGCAAGACTAAAAGAAACTACATCCTCGACGAGAAGGTTCGTGGCAAAGTTTCAATCTATCTACCGGGTAAAGTTTCTTCTGAGGAGTCGCTTAGAATTCTCGATTCTGTGCTGGCTCTAAAAGGCTTTACAACGGTTCCAATCGGCGAGAACCTTTGGAAGATCGTTCCATCAAAAGAAGCTAGGCAGTCAACTATTCCGACGAGACTCGATGGGCGTACAAGCAATCCAACATCATCGGTTGTGACACGCTTAGTCACTCTGAAGTACGTTAGCGCTCAAGATGTTCAACAGATCGTCTCTCAACTTATTTCCGGCGACGGTTTGGTGAACGCCTATACAGGAACAAATTCGCTGATTTTGATCGACGCCGAGGATAACGTTGAGCGTCTGCTACGTATCATCGACCAGCTCGACGTGCCTTTCTCAAATAGAGAGATGACGATTATCCCTATACAGCACGCTGATGTGGAGGATATCAGTCAGAAGCTAAATGACATCCTTGGGGACGGAGCGAAGAAAGATGGCTCAAATGAGGCGGCTCGGGCGGCTCTTCGAGATCCGAACCAACCTGCTGCTATTCCGGCAGGTGGCGCCTCCCAGACAATTAGAGGCACTTCTGGCAAAACAATATCAGCTCGTGGACTTGAGCCAAAAATTATTCCTGACCAGCGCACTAACTCTCTGATTGTAGTCGCCGATGATGAGACCACCGCTCGTATACGCGCTCTTGTCGCCCAGTTAGATAGCCGAGTAGATCTCTCGGGAAATAAGTTTTACGTCTATCGATGTCAACACGCTAACGCCGAAGAGCTCTCTCAGGTATTAGCTGGCCTAGTAGGCGGTGGATCCGGAGGTACGTCTAGCGGTTTCGGGTCGACTTTCGGAAACCAAGGTGGCTCTGGAGGACTCTTTGACTCCTCTTCTGGGCTCGGTCAGAACAGAAGCTCACTTAATAACAGAAATTCATCGGGCTTTGGACGAAACAACTCGTCTGGCGCTTCAGGCCTGGGCGGAGGAGGGTTTGGAAGTGGTGGTCGTGGCTCTGGACGATCTGGCGCTGGAAATCGCGGAACCGTATCTACTCAGCTAGGAGAAAACATCTCAATCACGGCGGACCCGGCTACGAACTCTCTTATCATCGCGGCAAGCAAACCGGATTATGAGAAGATTAAGGCTCTTTTAGCGCAGATCGATGTTAAGCGTCGTCAGGCTCTGGTTGAGGCAACGCTACTTGAGGTTTCTATTGATGACCGTATCCGTACAAGCACCAGCTTCCTGACCTCAACAGGGGGAGCTGATGGAGGCGCTTTTGCTAGGAGTGAGTTCGCGGGAGAGAATTCACTTACCACTCTCTTCACAAACCCGACTAAGCTTCAAGGGTTAACACTCGCGGCTGCTAGCGCTGGATCGCTTAAGCTGCCTGGAGGGATCACGCTGCCGACTCAATCGATTCTGGTCAGCGCGGCCCAGCAGAATAACAACGTAAACGTACTTAGCGCTCCGACTATCTTAGCGACAGATAATGAGGAAGCTCAGATCGTTGTCGGTCAGAACGTACCTTTCCTCGCCAGTACTGGAACAAACGCGGTCAATCTTAACAACACATTCAATCAGGTAGATCGTCAAGATGTGGGAATTACCTTGCGTATTACTCCGCAGATAAGCTCACGCGATTACGTTACTTTAAGAGTTTATACTGAGGTTTCCGCGTTAGTTTTATCAACTGTCAACTCAGCATTAGGGCCGACAACAACTAAACGTCAGAGTGAAACTACGATTATCGCCAAGGACGGTCAGATGATCGTTACAGGCGGATTGATCGCTGATGACGTTTCCGAGACCGATGAGGGCATTCCATACCTAAAGGATATACCGGTTCTCGGTCACGCGTTTAAGGCGAATTCACAGGCACGCGCTCAGAAAAACCTGCTGATATTCTTAACCCCAAGAATCATCAAAGACCAGTTCGACGCCCGCGATTCAACGATTGAGAGCCGCGATAAGATGGAGGATGTGATCGCTCAATACGATGTTCAGCCAAAGAGGGAAGCGACTCTAAAAAACAGACGTATCGACCAGGTGGCTGAGTCCAATCCGTATGAAGGGCCAAAGCCTGGAACTATTCTTCCTCCAACTAAGGCAGGGAAGGAAGCGACCGCTCCTCGGCTGCCGATTAAGGAGCAAAAAGCCGCCGTTCTTGACGGATCAGCAGCGGGAATTCTTGATCTTGATTCCGCCGCAGCTCCTTCCGAGTCAGCGGGCAACGCTCCCGTTCTCGACCTTAATGCTGTTCCGGCCAATCAACAGCAACCAAAAGCATCGCTCAAAGGTAATACAACAAAGGTGCTTCCCGCTCCTTTGGCTTCTTTCGTCGTAGCTGAGGTTACCAAGGGAACCGAGCTGCCATTTAATAACAAGAGGCCAGGAGAGCGTTTTGGATTGATCGTTCCAAGTGATAGCTCAATTGAGGCTAAGACCTTCTTCAGGGCCGGCAATACCTACAGCTACGGCGCCCCAGGATCGCAACGTGACATAGTAATAAAGGGATCTTTCTCCTCGCCCTCGGACGCTGAATCGCGGTATCCTGAGGTATCGGGCTCGTGGCATACCCTATCCACTGGAGAGGTTAAAAACCTCGGGCGTGTGCCTTGGACGCGTAAGTAAGGACTTAACTGATGAATAGCCCCGCTCCATCGCAAATAGCGACACCGACCACGGCGACCTCTGAGTCTGACAGTAGACTATTGTCACAGACTCTGGGATTAACCTACTTAGATCAACTCCCGGATCCCCTTCCGCCTCGTAATCCAGTTCGTGGCGACTTTGACCGCATAGCTGGTTCGTGGGGAAGGCAGTTTCTTACTGTGCCGATCGGGGGCGATGACTCTCATGTAGTCGTGGCTACCGCTGACCCACTAAACATAGAGGCGATAGAGCAACTACGGGTCTGTTATGAGCGACCGATTAAGGTCGTTGTTACCTCGGCTGCGCAAATTACAAAAGCGATCAACTCGATCCGCACCAGCCTGATGAGTGATAAAACAAGCTCTCTAGCTGATTCCGGCAAGAAAGAGGACGCGGAAGATTTATCAAATCAACTTAAGATTGACGTCACTGATTCTGATGATGATGACGCTCCGATTATTCGTTACGTAAACGCTATTATCTTTAAGGCTAGCTCTGAGCGCGCCTCAGACGTTCACATCGAGCCGTATGAAGATAAGCTCAAAGTTCGTTTCCGTGTTGACGGAGTGCTGTACGATGTGGCGAGTGAGGACAAAGCTTTCCAAGCTGCGATTATATCCCGTGTTAAGATCATGGCCGGACTCAACATCGCGGAGAAACGACTCCCTCAGGACGGTCGTATCGGCTTAAAGATCGCTGGAAAAGAAGTAGACATCCGCGTATCAACAGTCCCAACTCAGTTTGGTGAACGTATTGTAATGCGTCTTCTGGACAAAACTGGAGCAGTGCTTGATATACATCAGCTAGGCATTGAGAAGCGTAACCTAGATATGATGGTGAAGCTTCTTGCCAAGCCAAACGGCATCATCCTAGTTACCGGACCTACCGGATCCGGAAAGACAACCACGCTTTACGCGTGTTTAACAAATATCAACAAACCTGACTTGAACATCCTGACCGTTGAGGATCCGATCGAGTACCAGCTCGATGGAATCGGTCAGATGCAGGTAAATCCAAAGATCGACTTTACATTCGCCAGCGGTCTGCGCGCTATATTGCGACAAGACCCGGATGTGGTGATGGTGGGAGAAATTCGAGATACCGAGACAGCGGAGATAGCCATTCAGGCGTCTCTAACCGGACACTTAGTTCTCTCCACTCTACACACTAACGACTCTGCAGGTGCCGTGAGCCGATTACTCGACATGGGAGTTGAGCCTTTCTTAGTGTCATCGAGTCTTTTAGCGGTATTGGCGCAGAGGCTTGTAAGAAAGCTCTGCCCTGACTGCCGAGTTCCTTATGAGATCAGCGACGCTGAACTTAAGGAGCTAAGTTTAAACCCTGCTGAGGTGACCAATCGGCAAGCCTTTAAGGCTGGGGCAACTTCGTGTCCGCGGTGCCAAGGCACGGGATACTCAGGTCGACTTGGAATTCATGAGCTACTTATCATCGATGACGATGTGCGTAATCAGATCTTACAGCAGGTGGACTCAAACACGATCAAGAACTCGGCGATTAAACGTGGCTTCGCGAGTTTGCGCGCCGATGGTGGACGCAAGGTTTTAGCTGGACTCACTTCAGTAGAAGAGGTTTTACTCGCCAGCCACGACGACGCTAGCTAAGGGAATTTTAGAAGATGCCTGTCTATGAATATTCCGCTCTTAATCAGAGCGGCAAGCAGATAAAGGGGTCAGTCGAGGCGGATAGCGTCCGCACTGCTCGCCAGAAACTGCGCGTTCAAAACATTTTCCCGACTGACATCAAGGAATCTCTTAAGGCCTCCGCTGAAAAGTCCAAAGACGTCAAAAAGCTGCTGACCAGTGACCGCGTATCACTCAAGCAGCTAACTCTGGCGACCAGACTTTTGGCGACCTTATCCAACGCTGGACTACCCCTAGTTGGCGCCCTTCTGGCTCTTTCTGACCAGGTCGACTCTCCGGCTCTTAAGCGAGTTATTGTGGACATCAAAGAACGCGTTGAGCAGGGTTCGTCTCTAGCAAAGGCTCTCGGCGTTTATCCAAAGATCTTTCCGCGTCTCTACATCAACATGGTTGCTTCAGGTGAGGCATCGGGAACTCTCGATACGGCGCTTGAGAACTTAGCTGATTATTACGAATCTCAGCTAGAGCTTCGCCGTAAAGTAACTAATGCCCTATTCTATCCAGTACTGATGTTTTTTTTCTGCATCCTGGTGGTTATCGCGCTGGTTGTATTTGTAGTGCCAAATATAGTTGAGATCTTTGTAAAGCAGAAGGTAACCTTACCTCTGCCCACACGATGCGTGATATTTATCTCCGATTTCGTGATTGGGTATTGGTGGCTAATGCTCGGCTCTATCGTTGCTCTGGTATTCTATGTAAAACAACGCTATGCCACACCTGCAGGCAAGGCATGGTTTGATAACTTCTTCTTGAAAATCCCGATCTACGGCTCGATCTACCGAAAGGTCTCCACCGCTCGAGTCGCTACCACCCTAGCTACCCTCCTAAACGGAGGTGTTGAGGTTCTTGCCGCGTTAGATATAGTCAAAAACATCATCGGAAATACTCACATGAAAAAGGCTCTGGAGGATGCTCGTGAGGGTGTCAAAGAGGGGCGCAGCCTAGCCAAGGAGATCTCTAAAAGTGGCTACTTCCCTAACCTCTTATCACAGATGGTGGCGATCGGCGAGAAGAGCGGTCGGCTAGAGCCGATGCTCAACAAGGCTGGGAAAACCTTCTCCGCCGAGGCTAACTCGTCGATTGCCGGCCTAACTACCATTCTAGAGCCGCTGATGATTATTTTCCTAGGAGTCATTGTTTTCGCCATAGTGATATCCGTTCTATTACCGATGGTTGAGCTGATGCAGATTGTCGGCTAGAGAAAAGGTTCAATATGGCGCTGTTTGGAAGAAACTGAGATTATACATGTGTACGTTCAATTTTGGATTAAACAGAGCTTAAGGCTTAAGTTATGAAAGACAGATTACTAACATTTATCGACCCGCGAATCGCGTTAAATATCCGCTCAGCTAAGGATGCATCGCAGCGTGGCTTAACTTTAATCGAGATTATCGTCGTGCTTATGATGGTTGGAATCATAGGCGCGTTTATCGGAGGCAAGGTTTTTAAGGCTGGAGATAAAGCTAAGGCCGAGCTCACAAGAGCCAAGCTAAATAGCCTAAAGGAGCCTATCTATATTTTTCAGATGAGAAATAGCACCCTCCCCCAATCACTAGCCCAGGCTGAGGCAGATGACACTAAGGACGCTTGGGGCCGTGAGATCCAATTTCGTGTAATGGACGGAAGGGGCTACGAGCTACGCTCACTCGGAGGCGATGGCCGAGATGGCGGCACTGGTGCCGACGCTGATATCATCGTTACCGGGCCATAACAGAGCGCTTAATGAAGTTGCCTTGTGCAGTACCCCATCAACGTGGTGGCGGGTTCACACTAATCGAACTCGTTCTTGTCATAGTTGTTGTTGGGTTGTCGATGGGACTCCTATCAGTACGTCTCGGAGCGGTAGATTTCTGGCGCGAGCAATCAACTCTCCGCAAGTTAACCGAGACGATCGTGCTTTTGAACAATCAAGCCATCCTCGACCAGCAGTTCTATCGCATGGAGTTCGATCTGAAAGGGAACTCCTTCAAGGTTGGTGTAATGCGTCCAGATAACGCCGGTCTTGCGGGAACCTCTAATGGGAGACAGGCGGCTTTTAACCTCGATACTCTTGAGGAGGACCTGGCGCTGCTGTTGAGTCCGGAGTCATCATCCAGCGCGACTATGATCCCTCCGCCGAGTATGCCGTCACTGGCTGAAGCGACGAAATTAGGGGGGCGTTATGTATTACTCGATGTGGTAACTTCAGAGGGTAAATTTTCGCGAGATGCTGAGGATATCCCAAATCCGGCGATTAGATTCTCTCCGAGGGGGGTCTCCGATTTTGGGGTTATACACATCAGCACAGGTGGAGAAACCGCGATTACGATCTTGGCTAATCCTTGGACAGGGTTGGCTGAAGTCTATCCTGGCTACAGGGATTTTAAATGGACTATGCCCCGACAAAGCGGCGATTAGCTGGCTCCTCGGCTGATAGCAACAGAGGCTTCACCTTTATTGAGGTAACGGTCGCTCTCGCCCTTCTAGCTGTCGCCGCGAGTATTCTAATTGGTATGCAAGGAGCCGCCGTCAGACGAACCCTCAGGGACACGAATGCTCAAACGGCGATGCTTGTAGCACGTAGGATCATGGCATCAATCGAGATCCTTAATGACGCTGAATTCTCATTCCCCTCTCAGAGCAACGCCCCTGTTATAGACTTAATGCAACAGTTAAACATAACAGGGCTCGGAGAGAAGGCGGAGTCCCCCGCGCTGAACAATATGACAGCCAATATCTCTGTAGAGGACATCGAGATACCTATCCCAACGAACGAATCAATTGAGCAGATGCGGCGGGTTATCTTAAAGCTGACGTGGGGTCCGGGTTATGACGAATCGATTCAGTTAGTGTATCAGAGGCCTAGACAGCAGTAGATGAAACGGCCACCGATTTACAGATCAAAGCAGGGTGAGAATGGGCTCACATTAATAGAGGTGATCATAGCCATCGCGATCTTGGCGGTCATGGTTACTCTCAATTATCAGATGTTACGTGGTATCGTAACGGCCAAGGAGCTTATAGAGGATCGTCGAGACGCGATGTATATCGCTAATTCTCTCCTAACCAGACTTTCCCGTGAGCTACAATTAGCCGTTGCTATACCAGGTAGGAATATTTTCAACTGTCCTGACGGCCCAGTCGCCGCCCCACCTCCACAGAATCAGGGAGCGAGCCCAGCTAGATATCTCTCCGGTGAATCCGACGAAAGAGGAGCCACTATTCAGTTTATGGCTAAGGGTGCCGGTCAACAAACAGCTGACGCTAGTGGTCAAACCGGAGTGGTTATGTTGAAGTATTCGATGCAGCAGGACCCAGAGCGTCGCTCAGAACGTGACGCGCCTCTAGCGTTAGTTCGCTCAGAAACCCCTTCATCTGGCCAAATTCTGCGAGACTGCGCTAAAGAGATCCATTTTCCGGTCACTAACAACCTAGTCGCATTTAGTCTCCGATTTTACGACAATAAAACTAAATCCTGGACCACTAATTGGGATGAACAAAGAGGCGGCAAGCTCCCGATAATAATTGAGTTCACAGTTTCGCTTTTAAGCCCAAAAGGCAATGTGATTACCGCGACCTCCGCGGTAAGGGTTACTTCAGCGGAATAGCGAGTGTCAAATCAACGGCCTGGCTAAAACAGCGCCGGTAATAATGTGTCCATCGTGAAAGCTGACCCCCACATCCATCTCTATCACACCTGATGACAACGCAGGCAGCCTGACAGAGGCTTTAAAGGCATCTTTTCCCGGCACCGGTGTGAGATGCGCGACATCGAAAGCAAACCACACGCGACGAAGCGGATACAACGCTTTAAAAACGCTCTCCTTCGCGGAAAACAATCTAACTGCGCGCTCGGTCCGTAAAGCAGGATCCGAGCGAACCCAGTCGAACTCATCTGGGTCAGCGAACCTTGCTATTAATTCATCCGTATAGCGTTCTTCAATCAGTTGAATATCGACACCTATAGCTGGCACATCTTGCTGCCACGCCGTCGCGGCGATCCCGTACCCGGCGCAGTGCGCTATGGAACCGACAACACCAACGGGCCACAGCGGTTCTCTATGCTCGCCTCTTAGAATCGGAGTAATTACTGGGAAGCCCGTTAGACTGAGGGCTTTCCGGGCTGCTGCCCTACCGAGACGGAAATCTTTGCGGCGCTTTTCAGAAACTGCGGCACCTAGAGCCTCACGCTCCAAGGGATGAAGCTCAAAATCAGAGATCTCATTCTCTCCGCAGATAACAAAGGACACCGAAGAGTCCTGGGAGAAAGGTGAGCTATTTTGCCCCTCGTCAGTTAAAAACTTTCGGGCACACTGAGTACCAGTACAATCTTCCACTACATCCTCCGGGAAATAAGCCCCTGGTGATAAAATATTTACAACTTCTTTAAGAACATGAGACCAATAGCCGCAACTAAATAAGCGTAGCAGAAAGCGCGATCGTATGCAAAGTCTATGAGCGCTCGCGAGTAGACAAAACAGATAAATTTCAATAGCTTATCGCGCCAGAGAGGCTTTTCCTCTACTAGCTAAACTGCTCCTACTGCCTTCTTTCCGAAATACACCTCTTGCAGCCGCTCGTCGGCGCAGACCCGCTCTGGCGTATCATCGAGCACAACCGTACCGCTCTCTAGGACTACGATCCGTTTGCAAAATTTCTGAATGAAGGTGATATCGTGCTCTATAACCAAAACCGTTTTACCCATCGCCTGTACCTTAGTGATAAACGCCGCGACCTCCTCTTTCATGCGCGGCGAAACACCTGCAGTCGGCTCATCAAGAAGTAGCAAATTGGCGCCTGTAGCTAAAACTCTGACGATCTCTAAAAGGCGCATCTGGCCGCCTGAAAGGCTCCCGGCTTTCTGATTGGCGCGCGCCTCAAGATGAATCTCCTCTAAGAACTCCATAGCCTTAGCGCGACGAGCTTCTTTTTTCGCGCCCCATGGAATGAGCGCTTCGAAAATACTATTTCGTGCCTCGAGCGCCACCAGGAGGTTCTCCATCAAGGTCATCTCTTTAAATATTCCGAAGTTCTGAAAAACTCTCCCCATCCCCTTCTTCGCGCGGTCATCAGCGCTGACAGAGGTCACATCCTCACCATTGAGCTTTATCGTGCCTGCGCTAGGAGTAGCGAAACCTGAAAGGGTATTAAAAAAAGTGGTCTTACCACTTCCGTTTGGACCGATGATTCCAACTGTCTCACCAGACTCAACGGTGAGAGAGATCCCATTTAAGATCTTACTCTTTTGAAAGGCGACGTGAATATCAGATACATTAAGCATATTTTACACCTCTCTTTGTGGTGGAAAGAGTGACCTACGATTTATATAAACAACTGTGAATAGAATAACCGCCTGAAGAAGCTGCCTTGCTGGTCCAAGGTAAGCAGAGTCGATCTCGATGAAACGCAGCGGCTCAGGCAACAGAACCAGGAACGCCGTACCAAGAGTGACACCCCAAAAAGATCCGGGTCGCCCCACTACAACGATAGTGAGAACAAAAACCATCTCGCTAAGCGAAAAGGACGACGGGTCGATATAGTTTAGATAATAAGCGAAAAAGCTGCCTGCTAATCCTGCGGTGGCCGATGAAAGAAGGAAGCTGATGTTCCTAACGAGTCCCGTATCGCGCCCGACCGCGAGCATCGCTTCATCATACTCCGCTTGTCCTCGTAAAAATCTCCCGAAGCCGCCCCTATGAAGCATAAAGAAGAAGATCTGGGAGAGAACAGCGACCAGGAATATAAGAACTAAAAAATTAGTGTTGTTATAAAAATCAAAGCCAAAGATCTCAGGTCTGGGGATTCCTGGGATACCTAAAACTCCCCGCGTGAGGCTCTTCCAATTTATCAACAAGCTAGACACCACTGAACTAAACGCGAGAGTACCGATCGCGAAGTAATCCTGCGTCAGCCTTAGCGAAATTCCTCCGAGCAAAACAGCGAAGAGACCGCTGGTTAGCATGCTGGCCAAAACACAAACCAAAAATCCGGCCTCTGCCTCTACAGAAAGGAGAGCAGTCGCGTAAGCCCCGATAGCAAACGAGGCTACATGTGCCAGGTTAAAAAGTCGTCCAAGGCCAAAGGTGAGATTAAGACCCTGAGCCAGGATGACATACATACAAACTAGGATCGCCAGATGTATAACGTACTCTGATGCGAGGAACTCAAGAACTGCGCCCATAACAACTACGCGCTCCTCTTTTTAACACCAAACAGACCTTGTGGCCTGAAGAGTAAAACCAGTAAAATAATCAGAAAAGCGAAGGCATCTTTGTACCCAGCCGGGAGGGAGTATCCTCCAAAATCCAGGCCGATCGAGAGATTCTCAACGAGTCCCAGGATGTAAGACCCGATAACTGTTCCCCAGATACTACCCAATCCACCGAGTATCATCGCCGCGAAGGCCTTAATCGTATATGCGTTGCCCATCGTCGGCTGGAGATTTGTCTCGTAACCTACAAGAACACCAGCATACGCCGCTAATACCGTGCCGATGATAAATACTGTGTAGTTAATCCTCCGAGCCCCGATTCCGAGCGCCTGGGACGCATGCTGGTTCTCTGACAGAGCTCGAACCCGCCGCCCGACACCGGTGCCGTGAATAATCAATGCCATAGTCACTAAGATAACCAGGGCGCTTACAATAATGATGATCTGAATCGGCGTGATAAATACCCCACCGAATTCCCAGCTTGTTAGCTCCTCGCCCGTCGAGAGAGATCTCACGTTTACTCCGAAGGCGATCGACACGATCGCCTCCAACATAGAGGCCAACGCCAAGGTCGTCACAAACGGCAAGAGCGGGCTAAAGCGCAAAAACGCCATCACAAAGACTGAGAGTATCACCGCGCCTACTATACCCATCGCCACAAGCGCTAATACTCCAGCGGTGGGTAATGAATTCCCTAGATCGAGAGAAAAAAAGAGAAATATGTAAGCCCCAAGCATCATCATGTGCCCGTGAGCGAAGTTCAATATCTTAAGTAGCGCGAACGAGAGACACAAACCCGAAGCGGCCAGGGCGTAGATACTGCCGGTAATAAGCGAGTTAACCAATAACTGCGGGAGGATATCCATGACCCAGATGCTAACACTGAGGGCGGATAATAGCCAAGAGACTTCAGGAGGCACCACCCCCTCCCGGAGGATCCAAAGCCCGCTAAGAAAGAGCGGCAAAAATCCGGTGAGTAGTTACTGCGGATCTGCTTTAACTAACTCAGCTAGCCCCTGCTCTACTGAGTAAGCTGGTATGTAACCGAGGGTCTCTCTTGCAAATGAGATATCAGCCAATGAATGGGCGATGTCACCCTGCCTAAATGGCTCAAACTGTGGAGATGGCAACGAATCAGGCGCCTTTTTAAGCGCGCTACCGACGGATGCCCGAAGCATCCTCTCAAGCTCGAGCAAACTAGTTGTCGCTCCACACGCTATATTCACCACAGAATTAATTGCTTTGCTATCGGGTGAGGCTGTCGCCGCCCTGATATTAGCGTCTAGTACGTTCGCGATGTAGCAAAAATCTCGAGACGTAGTGCCATCACCATAGATCGTAACTGCCTCTCCGCGAGACATCGCGGCAAGCCACCTTGGTATCACCGCTGCATACGGACCATTTGGATCCTGACGGGGGCCGAAGACGTTAAAATATCTAAGTCCGACAGTCTCAAGTCCAAATGCGCGCCCGTAAACCTGCGCATATATCTCGTCGATCCTTTTAGTGGCGGCGTAGGGCGATAGACAGTTACCGATCCTCCCCTCAACCTTTGATTTATCAGAGATGTCTCCATAAACTGAGCTAGACGACGCGTACACAACGCGCTTTACTCCCCCTACTCGTGCTGCCTCAAGAAGATTGATAAAACCATCGACATTTGACTCGTGCGAAGAGATCGGATCAGCGATAGACCTCGGAACAGACCCGAGCGCCGCCTGGTGCAAAATGTAACGGGGCGAGTGCTGGCGAACCAGTTCCGTGAGACTAGACCGATCCCTAATATCTAACTCGAAAAAAGCCAGTTTTGCGGACTTTTCACTAGTTAACGCGGCCTTAACAGCATCGATGTTTTTTTGTGAGCCCGTCGAAAAATTATCGACTCCAATCACGCGGTGACCGAGATTAAGCAGCTTCTCAACTAGGTGCGAACCGATAAATCCAGCCGCCCCTGTTACCAACCACGTCCCGTGTCCTACTCGCTCTTCTACCATCTCTTACAGACTCCAATACGCTACGTGAGCTGGAACGTCACTCGGATTAAACAACGATTTTATATCAACGAAAACTCCGCCCGGGATTACACGCTCCGCGAGAGATGAGATGCCAGCTTCTCGGATCTGCCGATGCCCCACAGCTACTATCAATCCCTCGAGCCCGTTTAGGTCCGCTAGCGGACTTAGCTCCAACCCATACTCATGACGCACCACCTCTGAGTCAGCCAAAGGATCGTGAATTACAGGCTCTATCCCAAACTCCTTTAGCTCATAAGCTATATCCGGAACGCGGCTGTTACGGGTGTCGGTCACATCCTCTTTGAAAGTCACACCGAGTATGCCGATTTTAGCGCCTTTTAGCGCTATTCCAGATTGAATCATTAACTTTACCGTTCTTTGCGCCACAAAGCGGCCCATATCATCGTTGATACGCCTTCCAGCAAGTATCACCTGCGGATGGTAGCCAAGCTGCTGCGCCTTTGCTGTCAGATAATACGGGTCAACTCCGATACAATGCCCGCCGACGAGTCCGGGAGAGAACTTAAGGAAGTTCCACTTGGTCCCCGCCGCCTGCAAAACATCCGTTGTGCGGATCCCCATCCGATCAAAGATAATCGACAGCTCATTCATTAAGGCGATATTGAGATCTCTTTGCGTGTTCTCAATTACCTTTGCTGCCTCAGCGACACGAATACTCGATGCTTTAAATAAACCGGCTTTAACGACCGCACCGTAAACCTGGGAAATTTTCTCTGTTACCTCTGGATTCTCTCCAGCGATCACTTTAACGATCTTCTCTAAGGTATGCTCTTTATCTCCAGGATTGATTCGCTCTGGCGAGTACCCCAGAAAGAAATCAACACCTCTAACAAACCCCGACTCTTTTTCAATTATCGGACCGCAAACATCCTCTGTAACACCTGGGTATACTGTTGACTCAAACACTACAACCGCGCCTCGCTTAATGTTTCTTCCCACTGACTGACTGGCTTTTACCAGAGGGGTTAGATCGGGCTGGCGGTTTTCATCTATCGGCGTGGGCACGGCCACTATTATTACATCAGCTTCACCTAGAGACGTCTCATCGGTGGTAAAACGCACCTGGGATTCCTTAACCTCACCTTCAAATCCGTCACATGTTGGGTCCTGACCTGACAGCAGCGCATTTACCTTGCTGTCGCTAACATCAAAGCCAATAGTTTGCGGAAACGCACGCCCTAAGGCCAACGCCAGCGGAAGCCCAACATAGCCCAGACCCACTACTCCAACTTTGGTAGCCTGATTCACCATTTCTCCTCATCTGGAAGCGTCTCTAACGCCAGCGGGGCATCAAAACCGACGCAGTAAAAAGTGACGGAATTTTAGCACCTTCTGCCTAAAATCCAAAATCCTCGCTCTATAGCAGGCACTCACGCCAAATAGCCGTTACCCCTGTGCCAGGAATTTCCTGCTAAGCTAGCCTGACTCAGGGGTAGTTTGGTATGGTTTAAGACAGACTAGGGGGCAAACCGTGGAAAAAGCACGTGCAGGTTGGAGCATTAACGTTGGGAGTTTGGGTGGTATTCCTATTCGGATTCACCTAACCTTCTTGCTTCTTTTGATCTGGCTAGTCTTTGGAAGCGATAGTGGATCTCCGCTTAACGAGGCTCTATTTGTTTTAGCGGTTTTTGGGTGTGTGCTCCTCCATGAACTTGGACACGCGCTCGTGGCGAAACGATTTGGGATTCTAACCAGAGATATAACGCTTTACCCTTTTGGTGGTATAGCGGCTATCGTCTCACAACCCGCACCGCGGGCAGAGCTAATGATCTCAATCGCGGGCCCAGCGGTTAATATCGTTATAGCGGCGGCGATCTACCCATTTATCACCCTACCGGATATCTCTAAGCCCGAATCTATAGAGTTCACTTTTCTACTGAGACTTTTTCTAACCAATATAGCTTTAGCCACCTTTAACCTTCTTCCGGCTCTTCCTATGGATGGAGGACGGGTACTACGGGCGGTTCTAGGGCTCTGTAACGTTAAAAACGCGACAACGATCGCCGCTCGAATTAGTCAGGGAATCTGCCTTCTGCTGGCTATCGCGGCTGTCTACCTAGAGCAACCGGTTCTGTTCGCTATCGCTGTTATCATATTCCTCGGAGCGATGCAGGAGCATGTAAGAGCCCAGACTAAAATGATCGCCAGCGCATTCTCAATCGAGGACGCGATGATCCCGATGGAGCGACTTCAGTTCTTTCCTCACGGAACAACTATCTCACGGGCTTTAAAGACTATCCTCACTTCGTGGCAGCCGCTATATCCCGTAATGAACGGTAATTCCCTTTTAGGGATCGTCACTCGTGATGATATCCTCGAACATGCGGTGACACGAGCTGATGACTACGTTGGTGAGCTTATGCAGAGATCTATTCCTGAGATAGATGTAGCCGCATCCTTGGCTGATGCTTATGCTCAGATGGAAAGTAGTGGCAATCAGGTACTAGCCGTTACCAAAGATGGCAGCTATCGTGGGATCCTAGCACTAGACCGATTGGCGGATTTTCTTATTATGCATGAATTACGGGCTAAGATGCCTAAGGATGATGATATGGAATGGACTGCGCCTAATATCTAACGTCAATGAAAAATTCCAAAGCCCATCAGGCAATCATCAATCCAAAATCTAGTAGCAAAGTTGGGCGGAGATCCCTACTCTTATTCGCCAGGTTACTGAGCTACCTTCCTTACAGTGTACGCTCAGCTTTGGGATTAACCATCGGATATCTAGCTGGCCTGTTACCCATCAGAGAGAGACGTTTTGCTTCATTGCAGCTCCGAGCTTTTCTACCCGAGGCCCCGTGGCGGACTATTACTCCACGGGTATTCTCCAATGTTGGGCAAACGCTTCTTGAATCGTTGAATGTTAAGCCTATTCTAAAGCGCACAAGCAAACATATTACCTGTGAGAACTGGGATGAGATACAGGAGTGGGTATCAGACTCTAGACCCTTAATCACCCTGACTGGACACACTGGGAATTGGGACCTCTTAGCGGCATGGGTCATATCGCGCGGAATCCCACTAACAACTATCGGAAGAGAAGCCAGAAGTCCTAGCGCGCAGGCCCTACTAAAAAAGATCCGCGAAGATTATGGGATAGAAACGATCTGGAGATCTGACCGAGCCGGATTAAAACGGCTTATATCGTGCCTAAACGAGCGGCGGGTATTAGCTGCTCTGATCGATCAAGATACCCGAGTAGACAGTATCGCTGTTCCCTTTTTTGGCTCACCCGCCAAAACCCCTGTGTCGCTAATCACCCTGGGGCAAAAGATGAACGCCAGGTTTGTCACTGCGTTTATATTTAGGACAGGTTGGTTACGTTACTCTGTTTTTGCGTCTGAGATACCCGATCAAGTTAGCGAGGAAAAGGTTCTAGAGATATACAACCAACGGCTCGAGTCACTGATACGCCAGTATCCGAGTCAGTGGGTGTGGTTTCACAAGAGGTGGCGCAGCCCAGATGGTAAGAACACTCTATCATCAAAGGAGTATGAGAGGTCGTTACTTTCGAGAGCCGGAGCACTTTGCGCGTTAATATCCCTTATCTTCTCCGCTTGTGCGTCTTCTCACCTAGCCGGATCGATAGAAGAGGCTGAAAGCCTCTCTGAGCAGGGCCGCTATGAAGACGCGATTAAGTCATACAGAGAGCACATCGACCAACGTTCTCTAGCTTCACGACCCGATTGGGAGAACCCCTATTTTTATCTGATTAGTATCTCGGAGCTTGAGCTTGAACTTGGGCGACCATATGAAGCTCTTAAAGCGTGTGCCGAAGCAGAGAGACAAGGCGTTGATTCAAGATTAATATCAGATCGCTACCGAGCGATAGCCTCGTGGCACATTGAGCGTGGAGAGTCACAGCAGGCGTTTGAGATACTAAAGCAAAACAGAGAGCGTGATCCCCTCCTCTTTGACGCGTTGCTAGATCGGGTTGCGAGGGATATGGCGCGGGAGGGGGTTTAGGACGTTAAGGCATCAGTCGAGTATCTGATTATAGACAGCTACATCAAACATAGCCTCGAGTAGTAAACTAGAAAAGCTCCTACTCCCCATAAATAATCACCTCATCACGCCGCCACAATCCAAAAAGCGCCGACTGTCGCCGCGTCTCACACATATACACGGTTGATATACCATGATGTTTGGCTATATCTCCGATAGCTCGGGAATCCCACTCGGCACCAATATCAACGCGAGTCGTTGGAATCTCAATTCTCTTGGAGCTTCCAGATGCTCTCTTACTACCTAGCTCCGTCCCCCGAGCGTCCTTACATAGCGGCTGAACCGTATCTGTGTAAATTATTCCGCGAGATATAACGCCGCACCCTGAGAGAGCGATGCATGCCACTATTGATAGAATCTTACTCATCAAAGGTTTGACTACCAAACTTTAGTTGCCGTAAACGATCGTATCGCGGCGTATATACGCGCCAAAAAAGTAGCTCTCGATACCCATGTCCATATGATTGATCGTCGAGATGCCTCCGTTCTCCGCGGCTTTCTTAACTCCCGCATCTCCCCAGGCAACAAGCCACAATATGGAGTAATTGGAAGAAACGCCAACTTTTGTTCCCAGTTCCGTCTTCCAGAGATCCTCATCTAGTGGAAAACGGATGTTGCTGTATACACATCCAGACAGGAGACTAATCAAAACGGCGCAAGCTATGAACTTTTTCATTGAGACCTCATTCAAGGGACAGATGCATTTATTCTTGCCTTTTACCGTTTGCATAGCAAGCGCCATCTCTCTTCCGCACCGGAGGGGATTCTTATTTTGCGTGCTTAATAGTGCGGGAGGTAGCTACTCTTGCGCGTATCTTATCGCTCCAAAAGAAAGCTTCTCCGAGAGCTGTTTCGATGGCGGGAAGAGGCGAGTTGTCCTGCTCTACAAAAAAGACTCGATCGCGGAATGGTTTGCGAAGGATATCGCTTACCCCCTTACTGACCAAACCAGGTCGAGATACAGCAATCGGATGTCCCCAGCGGGCGATTCTTAGATCTTGGATGGCATCCGGAGTAAAACCGTACTGGGGAAGGATTTCACCGGAAAGTTGATGCATCATCTCTGTGCGCACACTTTCATAGGCACCGTCGTGTAAGAGTTGTGCTCTAGCACCCCGATACGGATAGGCTCTATAAAGCGTCAGAACCGAAAAACCAGGTGCACCTTGCGCATAGTCACCCTTAACCACATCGGTAACTCCACGAGCCGAGCTCTCCTGCTGAGCATTGGTTCCGCGGGCTTCTTTATCGCCAATCAGATACAGATCATACGCCGATATAGAAGAGGTCCCCTTCAATAGCACGTTAGCGACGATATAGGCGCGGTACTCAAGCTCCTGAATAGCCGAGACGCGCGAGGGCTCTATGTCGTTAAGAATTTTAGCCACGACGAATTTTGGGCATGACATGACCACGGAAGAAGTCTCTATTGTAACTATCTGACCATCGCTATCAATATATGATACAAGAGCCGTGTCTCCTTGAACTCTTACATCAATCACGGTCGCGTTTGCGCGTAAGGAGTTTGGTGGCAGCTGTGTATGTAGTTGTTCGCATAGCGCCTCAGCAACCGCTGAATTACCCCCAGGAAAAGTGGCAATCGGACCGAACTCGGCGGCTAAGAAGTTAAGACCGGAAGCGGCACTTATCTCCGAGGCTGAAGCGGCAAATGACGACCAACAGTACTGCTCAATAATTGCTCCTAGCGTAGGGGATAGAGGCCCGACGACTCGTTCCAGATGATTTCGCAAAGACGAGTTATCAAGAAACTCAAAGCTCTTTCTTGCGGAACTTGCGATGCGCAACGGATCAGGATACGGGAAGGTTTTCCCTTCAAGGATATCTTTTAAATAATGAACAAGCCTCTTAACCTGTTTGGCTTCCGCCTCTTCCAGATTGACTCCCGACCAAAAGTCGCTAATAAGACCTCTTTTAGTCGCAACTAGACCTGCATCATCTGTCAAACGATAACGAGAGCTAAGCCCGATCTCTTGAAAGAGCCTGGCTGTTGGCGAGTTTGCCTCGGGCACGCAGAAATAAGCAGCGCCGATCGAATAATCCATTCCGCGCCAAGACTGCCCCTTTGAATTACCCCCCAAACGCGATGCCTGCTCAAGGACTATCGGTGCCTGGTCGCGAAGAAGATATGCGGATGTAAGACCGGATATTCCCCCACCCACGACTACAATCGGCCGATATTCGGAAGGCTTAGGAATTCCGCCCCGTTCGGCGAGGACTCGCGATTTATTCCAAAGTAGTGCGTGAGCTTTTGATGGAGTATCGCCAAAGAACTCGGCCCCTTCAGGGCCATCACCCAGGGAGCGGTCGATGGGTGATAACGACGAGAGAACAGAATTTAGCCCGAGTCCCGGAATCCATTGAGTAAGGGGGCTACACCCACCAAATATAAAGGGGCTAGTATAAAAGACGGCCGATGTCTTCGAGATGAGAGAGAGTAATTCGCGCCGAGAAATAGTTGTCATATTGAGAAAGATAATGGGA
Source organism: Bdellovibrionota bacterium (assembly GCA_044356215.1). GTDB lineage: Bacteria > Bdellovibrionota_C > UBA2361 > UBA2361 > OMII01 > OMII01. Next base: position 34,404 of record JBIKWQ010000023.1, read on the forward strand.
ACAGATCACTTTTTACAAGTAGCTGATTCGGCGCAGCAACATATGTTTGATACTCTGCCGAGTCTCCGAGTCTTTCTAGCCGGGCTACAGGAACAGGCGACGGGCTGCTCGGAGGGTTAAGGCAGCACAAAAAAGCTAGAAAGCCCTGAAACAGGAACAAATAGAAACGAAAACCCCCAACAGTAGATACACCTCGGCGCTGCGAGTCAGAAGTCGCACTATGGGATATGAGAGGACTCTAGCAGCCTACAACATTGGCTAGCTTCGGAAACGACGGAGGGTACAGTCCAGGTGGATACACGGCGGTTCTATCGCCCATAATCCACTTGGCTCTAATCGCTTGACCTTGCTTTCGTAGTCCCTTTAACTTTTTTATGTACTGAATTCTTTTGGAGCGGTTATCCGAGAGGCACCACGTCTTCCGTCCCTTTCGGTCCGGCCTATAAGATGTATCTATCTTCTGCCGCTCTAGTCTTCGCCTTCCGATGACGGTCTTCTTCTCTCGTATTCGCTTCTCTGCAGCACGCTTCTCTAAGGTGCATACTCGCTCAACAATTCTATCGTTAATTCGTTTCTGTTGCTCAGGATCTCTTATCCCAAACGCTTCCATCCATGCATTGGGCTGGAGTGTGAATGTCTCAACCTCTGAAGAACCATCAAGGAGTCGCTGAGCCTCTTTTGTATAGCCTCTTAAGTTATGGCTCTCTGGCTCAAGGCACCTAAACTGCGGACGTCTAAATCTCTTCCACCTCTTTGTTGTTTCACCAGATCTAAACATCTGCCAAGTTGAGAATCCTGGGTATTCCTCGATTGATGAAACGAGGTTGTCCTTTGCCGGGTTGCAGTAGGTATAAGATATGAGCGCTATCGCTTTAGATAGGGTCAGAACGCGTGGGCTATCGTATCCATCACACCACACGGTTCTCTTTTTTCTACCTAGTATTGCGTTAATCGCATGAGCTGACTCGGTTTTAAAGTGCCTAATGAATGCCTGCACGTGATCTGGGTCTAAAACAGTAATCATAGAGTGAAAGTGCGTGGCCTCGGCGGTCATGTGAGATATCTTAATAGGATAAAGCTTTGACGCTGCGACGAGGCAGCTCTGTATGATAGCCGTACAAAGCGGGTTGGCTTGAAAAAGGAGACCTTCCTCAACAGAGGAGGTAATAAATAGCACACTGCCTTTTTGATGGTATTTTATCATCAGAGAGCCTCCTTGGATCTGTATGTATTTAAAAGACGCTAATTATATCGCTCTAAGACGGGCGAGAGTTGCTCGCTGCTGGAAAGAAAGTGTGTTGGGGAGGAGAAGAACTGGTAGCCCGGCTACAGGAGGTCTGACTAGTAGCCCGGCTACACCTGCTGTCTCCTTCAGGAGACTGAATAATCCTACGCAACTTCCTCTCGTATAGCGCCGATTGTTCCCTGTAAAACTTATTTTCTCCAGGAGAAGATCTATGACAACCTCTTTCTGCCTAAATGCGGCCCTCTCAAATTCCAGCCTATTTCCTCGCAACACAACCAGTCCCGACTTACAGGCCACCAGCCGATGCCACCACGGTTCAAGCAATCCGCTAAAAGTCAGCTTTGCTCAGCGAACCTTCGATGCTGAAGGAGTCGAAGCGCACGGGCGCTTCTTTAGTCGAGCAATATCGTGGCCGCGACTTGGGAACAGTGGCGTAACTATAGGTCGTGGTTACGATATGGGGCTACGCAAACCATCACAAATCATTCGCGAACTCTCTCTAGCCGGAATGTCAACTGAGGATGCGCGCTTTCTCTCAAAAGCCGCCTTTAAACGGGGAGCGGAGGCAGGAGAGTTTGTCCGAAGTTTCAAATCGTCAGCCCCTGTAATGTCACTCGAAGTTCAGCGCAATTTATTTGAGAAGGTAACAACCCCAGAGATGATAAATGACATTAAGCGGATCTTTAACAAGCAAGATGTCGTCAGCACCTACGGCAGGACATCTTGGGATGAGCTATCTCCGGCAGCGCAGGAGCTCTTATTCGACCTCCGCTATCGAGGGGATTACACCCCAGCTACTCGTAAGGTTCTTCAAAGCTTCCTGGTAAACAAGGACTACGAAGGGCTCCGGTCCGTAATTAATGATTCAGCATATTGGCAGTCACGCGGCGTCCCTGCTGCTAGGATAAGAGAGCGACAAGAGCTCGCCAAGGAGCTTTAGCCGAGCACATCATTTAACAGCCGCTCCAGCTCCTTATTTTTCTTGATCTCGCGTATTCGGGAGTTAAACAGCGACCAAAAAAGAGGTTGAGGTAATCTCTCTCGATTACGCGCGAATTTAAGAATCTTATCTTGAAGATCCGCGATCTCCTTCGCGGTAGCTGATCGCTCATGCGGAGCACTCTCAAGACCTACATCCCCGCCATCTTCAGAATGTGCATAGTTAAGGTCGTCTTTTCTCGCCATTCGCAGATCTTAATGCTAAATCACCCCAGAGCGCCAGCGCTTATAATCTCCAAGGATCTTCAAAGCATAGGTCATGCATTCTTTTGGAATCCTCCTCTTGCCACCCGTTGCTGAATCTACATGGCCCGGACCCCAGTTGTACGCCACAAGCGCGAACATACGATCTCCCTTGTAGGTTTCCACCAGCTCCTTTAAATAGGTAATTCCTACCTTAAGGTTATGACCAGGATCGGTTAATTTTCCACTTGGAAGATCATGCTTTTGCCTGAGCCAAGCTCCTGTCGCCGGCATAATTTGCATCAGACCCTGCGCTCCCTTATTAGAGCGCGCTGTGTTACTGAAGGTGCTCTCAGCCTTAATCACCGCCGCGACAAATAAAGGATCAACTCCCTGCCTCGAGCTCTCTTGAACTATCGCTTGAGCTAATATCGCTGGGGCTTTATGTTTTGGCGAATATTTTTTGATAATCGAATGGACACGGCCAACCACTGCACGACTCCCATGCGGAATCGCGTCACTGGGCGAGCGAACCTCTCGCTGCTTGGGCATATTGCTAGACGCGGTCGGTATATCTCGTACTTCCGACTTATTGATTGCGGCTACCGAAAAACTAGCCAAACGCACCTGCTCAGGTGACCGCACTAACGGTAATTTCTCTAAGAGCGGATCTATCTGCCTCTCCCCGCGCTCCATAATTATCGCTGTAGCGTGCGAGACATTCCGATCTCTCGGAGATAGCTTCTGCACCCTGACAGAATTGGCACTCGATGTACGCTCTATTCGAGCCAGATTTCCCTTCAAATTAGCCAATATCGCATTACCAAGGTCTTTATGTTTGTTGGTGTGAGTAAATGGACCCAATAAAGACAAAGCAATACCACATACCAGACCAATACACGCCATGGTGTGCAAACCAAAGACTGGGATATTAGGACTTCCAGACTCTAAAATTAAATCCGCGTTAGCCGTTGCCACTTTGGGAATAATAGAATTACCAGAACTTTTTATAAGTCTGCCTGTCGGCGCCGATCGGGAAGCCCTACCTTTACTGGTCTTAATTGCGATCACAGTGGCGGACGGTTTAGTCATTAGGCACCTTTTTTACGGCGTTTTGTTTGACCCCCTATAATCTGTAAAAACGCCGCGGCTGCTTCTGACTATTTCGCCACCTAACATGCTGATTTACCTATGCTTCCAGAAAAGCACGGAGCACATCGGGCCAATTCGCGTGTAGTGCCTCACCTCGCTAAGCTAATAGACTCATGAGCTCATCCCTAGAAAGGCTCAAAGTCCCCTCTCCTCCTAGCGCCGCGGCCATAAGAGCCCGCTTCTGCTCCTGAATCTTTAAGATACGTTCCTCAACCGTGTCTTTAGCCACGAGGCGATGAACGATAACTGAATTTCTCTGACCGATACGATAAGCTCGATCAGCCGCCTGATCCTCCGCGGCCGGGTTCCACCAAGGATCGATGATATAGACGTGGTCGGCAGCGGTAAGAGTTAAACCAAGACCACCTGCCTTTAAAGATAGCAACATAACGTGTGGGCCATCGTCAGCCTGGAAACGGTCAACAATATCACCACGACCCTCGGTAGAACCGTCAATTCTACTAAAGGAGATACCAACTTCATTAAGGCGAGGCTCGATGAAATCCAGCATCGCAGTCCACTGAGAAAAAACAAGCGCCCGATGGCCTTGCGCCCTCGAAGCAACTAAAGAATCCATCAGCAGATCCACTTTAGAAGAAGATACCACTTCACCGTGGCCAGGTAATAATCCCAAGTGGCAACTCGCCTGACGTAAACGCAGCAACGCCTCCAGCGCCGAAAAGACTCCACCGCCGGTGGCAAGAAGTTTATCAACTTGAGACTTAACCGCCCCTAAAATAGCCTGGTAAACAACCTTCTCTTTCTCTGACAACTCGCACTCAAGAATCACCTCTGTTTTAGGCGGCAACTCGGTAGCAACCTCTTTTTTTAACCTTCTGAGAACAAACGGCATTACCCGTTTTCTTAACTCGGCAGCCTGATGGATCGCTCCATTTTGAATCGGCGCGGCAAAGCGAGTTTGGAACTCATGATAAGAACCCAGCAAACCCGGATTAAGAAACTTAAATTGACTCCAGAGATCGTCAAGCGAGTTCTCTACAGGTGTTCCTGACAAGCTAATCTTCTTCTTTGCCTTTATTAGGTGCGCCGCCTGAGCAACCTGGCTTTCGGGATTGCGGATCATCTGAGCCTCATCAAGTACGACTAGCTCCCAATTATTCTCAACGATCAGATCTATATCTCGTCTTAAGAGAGCATAAGAGGTAATCGTAATATCAGCATCCTTCTCTAACTCACGACGTGCCCCATGATACACAGAAACCGTTAGGCCGGGCCTAAATTTCTCAATCTGACTCTTCCAACTACCTAAAACCGACGTTGGACACACCACAAGAGTACGAGGTCCAGCCACACAAAGCGTTTGAAGCGTCTTTCCAAGACCCATATCGTCGGCTAACAGAGCACCCAGACCATTTCGCAGAAGAAAAGATAACCAATTCACTCCAACTCGTTGATACGAGCGGAGCGTCGCCGTTAGGTCCGACGGGAGGTCGGCAGGAGGTATCGACTGCACATCCGCTAGTGCCTGCTTAAGACGGGTAAAATACTGCGGTGGTGGCACCCCAATAGATTCGCAGAGCTCACTAACATCGGAGATCAATTTAGCAGGAGCAGCTGCTTCTGAATCCTCCTTTGCCTCTAAGATCCTCTCTAAGGCAGCGGAATGCTCCCTCAACCACTCTCGCGGCAGAGCCCCCCATCCCGCATCTGCACCGAGGTGAATAAAAGAATCCCCTCTCTTCCACGCCGAAAGGACCTCGTCAGCATTTAATTCAACAGCTTTGGCTTCCGCATCAGGCAGAGCAAATGAAAACTTAAGCGAGTCTCCAAGCAAGTCTAGCTTTGGAGTTAACACACCTCTTGGCTTGAAAAATTTTGCGCCATCTCCACTGATCGACAAGCCCCGGAGCCTCCCAATAAAATCCACGGCACGCGCGCCGGCGATAATCGTTGCTTGGTTAATCTTTAACCCCAGCTTTAAAGAGAGATCCCTAACTAATCTCCCTTCCTCCGCCAACTCACGAATAGGCACCTCGCGGCGGTCTAGCAGTATTAGGTCGCCCTGCTCTACGCGGGCTATCTCAGGATCGCCGTAGACTACAGTTGGAACAACCGCCAGCGACGCTCCATCATTTACTGCGCGTAAGTCTATTACAATTCTAGGAGCAACCCTGCGCGCTCTTGGTAACCGCTTACTGAGAACTCTTAGATCTATCTTTCCATTTAAACGCGGCAGTGCAACCGTTACTAGTTCAAGAGCACGGTCTTCTGAAAAGAAAGTTCCCGAATCCTTGATTAACTCCAACTCGTCAATTCGTAGAGCAGAATCCTCTACGGCTTGCAGGGCGCCATCGACTAATGCGGCACTATTATCAAAATACTGCGTGATGTTTGACTCACGAGATCTCCTGAGACGATATCCACCTTCCTCATCTACAACCTCAGCCTTAACGATTAAAGGCTCAGGCCGCACCGCGACACGCTTTCCATCTAAAAGCACATTTGCGACTCTGGCTAAAGTCGGAATCAGATGCCTCATCGTCTTAGGATCTAATAATCCTGTCTTCTGTTGAGGTAACGCGTAGTCAATACGGAGCTCCTCTTCTGTCGGAAACACTTTCCTTCCGGAGCGCTCAATAGCTGCCACAGATTGCAAGAGCGTTGTACCTACATCGAATCGTTCATCATCTGAAAAAGTGATGTAGCGCGCGAATTCTAGCGAGTTCCCCTTACGCGTGAACTCGTGGGTTATAACTCCAACTTTTGATAAGGAAGACACTGCACTCGACCTCTCCAAGCGCCCCTGTTTTACAGCGATAATAGTCGCTACTACGTGGCGACAAGGGTCCTCCTCGGCGGAGCAGCTACACTGCCAAAGTTCGCTCGCCTCAGAGATTGAAACCGAGACGACCTTATCCCTGGGTCCCTGCGCAACTCTAAATGTCCTCTCATCAGGACTTGAAGATCCCTCTTCCTGAAAAATCCCATTTCTAGCTAGCTCTACTCCGGCCGACCAGGTCTTCGGCTCTGCCATCTCGCGTGCCAGTTCAAAGAGGGTTTCCATCGCAGTTAAACTATACAATCCGCGCTAGTTAGATCCATTGGTAGTCGAGATATAATATCACTGAATTCTTTAGTATCCCGAGCTCGCTTAACCTGATCAAAGCACCCGACCATTCCGCGCTTATGAGCGTAGTTAAGCCACTGCTTTATCCGTGACATGGTACGGCGATCAGACTCCATAGCGGCCCTAGATTCAGCGGTTAATTCTCTTAACAAAGATCTCCAATCGGTATCTTCTGCGTCCTTAAGTGACTTCTCAATTCCTCGCGTATCAGTAATCCCAAGATAATCAGCGCATCTCTTAACTAGACTCGGATCCGCCAGAGCACCTCGACCGATCATAAAGTGCTCACATCCCGACTGCTCCTGACAAAGCTTGAGTTCATCAAGACTCCAGATCTCGCCGTTAGCGACCACTGGAACTCCAACAATCTTCCTGACTTCTCCGATAGGCTTCCAATAAGCTGGAGGAGTATAGCCCTGCATTTTAGTTCGGCCGTGAATTGTTATCCATGCAGCACCACCTCTTACCGCGCGCTCAGCATTTTGATAAATCGCCTTGGGATCGTCCCAGCCTAGCCTCAATTTAGCGGATAACGGGATATGCTCAGGAAGCGCACTCCTTACGGCGCCGACTATACTTTCGATGCGTTCCGGAAACTTTAATAGCGTTGCGCCTCCATCGTGACGATTCACCGTGGGCGCCGGGCATCCAAAGTTAAGATCAATTACCTGTGCGCCAGCCTGAACGGCGACCAACGCGGATTGAGCCAAACGGTCCGGGTCGCCTCCAAGAAGTTGTACGACCACTGGAGCGCCAGAGGTCGTCCTGGCACCATTCCTAAGCTCCGGCACATCGTTGGTAAAGACGCGAGCAGGCGGAACTATCTGCGAGATCCTGATAAACTCAGACACGCAGAAACTAAATCGCATCCGTGCTGTCAGGAAACGGCGCATAAAAGCATCCGTGACTCCGTCCATAGGAGCAAGAACCAGTGCTGGCTTACCGGCCGTGATCATCTTTCAAGAAAAAGTTACCGCGCTAATTTACAGGACGCTACTCGTAAAAACCGAGCTTAAATTAGCCTTAACCAAAGGGGCTATCGCCTCCTTTGGTAAGTTAACTCGGGTCTCGCCTAGTGCATAAGGAGCGACCTCGTAGGGATTATACTGTATCTCAAGCCCTTTGTCGCTTAACGCGAAATTCTCTCCTATTGGAAGCTCCTGTCCAGGAAGGATAAAGAAACCAGCATCTTGAAGACTCTGACCAGCAGCTATCGAACGAGCCCTGCGAAATTCAGCCTCAAGTATGCGGTTAAGGGTTGGTCTTGAACTCTCTTCAACTAGGTCAGCCACCGTTAACCGCCGTCCTGATTTTGAGTCAAATGTCATTAGGGATCGATCCTTAAACCCGTGAGCACCTCCCAGATAGCCGATATTAGATATCTCGAAAGATGTTACTTTAGAATCGCTGAAGACCACCTTAGCGGTCCTTGTCAGCGACCAATCGATCTCAGCGTCACTAACTGAATCATACTCACGCATCCTCGCATCTATCTCGGCAATTAACGCGTCTCGAGATGGCTTCATGTTATCAACATCAAGTAGCGCGTAGAGCACACGCTTAATCTCTGCCTCTATAGCTACTCTAGCATCTCCGGTAACCGAATGAGGGATTTCCGGAAGAGCCGCTATATCAACCTCGACACATGGACTAGCAGCACAAGATCCTAAGCGAGCCTTTACAGCGCTAAAATCCTCTTTACCAAAGTTAAAGCTGAAACACCCACTAGCCACAAGGCAGAGGGCAAAGAGACAAACTTGATAGCGCGCAAAGTAACTCATAAATCTTCCTAGGACCTACTGTGCCTGCATCTTGCCACGCAAGCTGACTCCGCGTAACACAGTTGCCTTTACATAATCACGATTCATTCGAGTTATGTACTTAATGCTGATCCCCTTTGGACAAGCCTCTTGGCATTCACCGTGATTTGTACAGCCACCGAAATCTTCCTCATCCATCTGGTGTACCATGTTGGCCACTCGCTCAAATCGCTCTGGCTGCCCCTGCGGAAGGAGTCCCAGATGGGCTACCTTCGCGGCAGTGAATAACATAGCCGAACCGTTTGGACACGCGGCAACGCAAGCTCCACAACCTATACAAGCAGCGGCGTCGAAAGCCTCATCCGCATGCTCTTTCTCAATAGGAGTAGCGTTAGCTTCTGGGGCAGCTCCGGTCGACACAGAGATATATCCACCCGCCTGCTGAATCCTGTCAAACGCTCCTCTATCAGTAACCAGATCCTTTATAACCGGGAAGGATTTAGCTCTAAATGGCTCTATGTAGATAGTGTCACCATCCTTGAAATTCCGCATATGGAGCTGACACGCCGTAGTCAATCTCTTAGGTCCGTGAGGACGTCCGTTAATCGACATCGAGCAAGACCCGCAGATTCCCTCACGACAATCATGCTCAAAAGCCACAGGGCGCTTCCCCTGCTCGACTAACGTTTCGTTGAGATAATCAAGCATCTCTAAAAACGAGGAGTCCTCGCTAACGTTTTTTAACTCATGCTGCTCAAAAGCCCCCTCAGAAGCGGCATTCTGCTGGCGCCAAACAAATAGTTTAAGATTCATAACCACTCCTTACTAATAACTCGTCGCTACTTATAGCTTCGTGTCGACAACTGCACGTTGTCAAACGCTAAGGGTTCCTTTGTTAAATCGTGACCGGAGCCATCTTCTTTTTGGCTCCAGACCGCGCTGTAGCAATAATCGCTGTCGTTCCTCGCGGCCTCTCCATCTGGAGTTTGATACTCCTCACGGAAATGGCCACCACAGGACTCGTTCCTATTAAGCGCGTCTAGACACATCAGCTCGGCGAACTCAAAGAAATCAGCCACACGGCCGGCCTTCTCTAGCTCCTGATTAAGCTCATTCCCAGTGCCACCTACGAAGGCGTTAGCGTAGAACTCCTCTTTAAGCTCGGGTATGCGCTTAAGAGCATCCTTAAGCCCAGCCTCAGTTCGGGACATTCCGCACTTGTCCCACATGATTCTTCCTAGAACTCTGTGGAAGTGATCAACCGGCTTCTTGCCCTTCATAGAGAGAAAAACCTGTTGGCGCTTCGCGACACGCTCCTCGGCAGCCTTAACAGATGGATGATCAAGCGATACCGCCCCTGGCTTCTGAGAGGCCAAATAATTACCGATAGTGTAAGGAATCACGAAGTAACCATCCGCTAACCCCTGCATTAGCGCGCTCGCCCCAAGACGATTCGCCCCGTGATCTGAGAAGTTAGCCTCTCCCGCTGCGAA
>JBIKWQ010000057.1:0-22885 GCA_044356215.1 Bdellovibrionota bacterium
ATAGCCCACCCATTGTGTAATGTGGAGCTGGGTAGATTCGCATCGGAGTCTCATACGGATTCTCTCCTGTGATGTTCTCGTACATATCAAAGAGATTTCCGTAGCGATTCTCAATCGTCTTTTGTCCCAATCGATTAATAGACTCGGTAAAATCAAGATAAACACCCAAGCCCATTGGACCGACTCCGTAACCGGCGTCACAACGCTCTTTAGCGGCGCGCGAGGCGATATCTCGTGGACTTAGGTTACCAAAGCTTGGATACCTGCGCTCAAGATAGTAGTCACGCTCTGACTCCGGTATATCCTTAGGATTACGCTTATCTCCCTGCTTCTTTGGTACCCAGACCCGTCCATCGTTACGCAACGATTCACTCATCAAGGTCAACTTTGACTGATGCTCACCAGATACAGGGATGCTGGTTGGATGGATCTGTGTAAAGCAAGGATTCGCCATGCCAGCACCGTGACGATAAGCGCGCCAAATAGCGGTGACGTTACAACCCTTAGCGTTTGTTGAGAGATAGAACACGTTGGAATATCCCCCCGTAGCCAATACCACAGCATCAGCTACATGCGAGGTGATCTCTCCTGTGCGGAGATTGCGTGCGACGATTCCAACACACCTTCCATTGTCAACTATTAGATCAAGCATCTCGGTAGATGAGTGCATTTCAACCGTCTTCTCATGAATCTGGCGATTTAACGCCGCGTAAGCTCCCAAAAGAAGCTGCTGACCAGTCTGACCTTTCGCGTAGAAGGTACGTGAAACCTGAGCGCCACCAAAAGATCTATTAGAAAGCAATCCGCCGTACTCTCTGGCGAAAGGAACTCCCTGAGCAACGCACTGGTCAATTATGTTCACACTGAGCTCAGCCAAGCGGTACACGTTCGCCTCACGAGCGCGGAAATCTCCACCTTTAACAGTATCGTAGAACAAACGATAAACACTATCTCCATCGTTCTGATAGTTCTTCGCCGCGTTGATACCACCCTGCGCCGCGATACTGTGCGCGCGCCTCGGGGAATCCTGAAAACAGAAGCACTTAACTTTGTAGCCCAGCTCTCCAAAAGAGGCCGCCGCTGACGCGCCCGCTAAACCACTACCGACCACGATGATCGAGTACTTGCGTTTATTAGCTGGCGAAACCAACTTCATAGTCGCCTTGTGCTTCTGCCACTTCTGCTCGAGTGGTCCCGCTGGAATCTTTGAATCGAGATTGAATTGCATAACTAAACTTCCCCTACTTTGAAACAGTCGTAGCAACTGGCGCTGGAAGGAGCCCCATAGCTATTGAAACCGGAACGGCTGAGAATCCAACAAAGAGCGCCACGGCGATAACCTTGGCGAGAGTCCTAATCCCCTTATTCCACCGCGGCGTATCAACACCAAGAGTCTGGAACATACTCCAAGTGCCGTGATAGAGGTGAAGCGCCAACAACGCCATCGCCACAACGTAGAACCCCGCCGTTAAAATATTTTGAAACGCGCTCCAAACATTGGCGTAGACCTCGCCCTCTACAAAACTAAAATGCAGAGTCCCTGTTGTGAAGTGCAGAATATGAAAGGTCACAAATAGCAGTAAAAACAAACCGCCGTACAACATAGTGAGGGATGCAGCGTTTGCAGAGCGATAGCTCTTTACTTTGTACCCCTGTGGCTTAGCCGCTCGATTAAGCCTAGCCAACTGAATCCCACTCACCGCATGAAGCAACAAACACGCAAGTAGCACTACTCGAACAATCCAGAGCACCCCTGACTCCCCAAGCATCTCTGAGCCCATGGTTCTTAAGAAGCGTCCATAGTCATCGATCTTGTAATCCCCAGTGGCCTGATGAATACCGGCAAATATCTTTAGATTACCCGCCATGTGACCCAAAACAAAAAGCACCAGAACAACGCCACTAAGCGCCATGGATACCTTTTTTCCGATAGTTGAAGAGTAGAAAGTTGCTATTAGACTCATAATAAAAATGACTTAATTAAATTCCGTCTAGAAGACGGCCTAAGACTACCCTCATTTGGGAAGCGAGGTAAACACTGTATAACCAAGGAAAAGATAACACGAAAGCCCAAAAAGATCAGTGGATTAAACAAGTAAATAGCTACCTTTTGCTTGGATGTTTGATATGCTCAAAAGTTGTATGCGAGGCAACACCGTCAGAGTGAGGTAAAATCGGCTATGAACAGCTCCGTGAGCCCGTACTACTCTCTCTACAGAGCTTCCAGTTTGGCGTTTTGGGCTTTATTTAGCTGCATTGTCACCCTATCCCCTCCTGCTCTGCACGCTCAAGCCCCAACGGGAACCAACTTAGACGCCATCACTGACTACTCACCCCAGATCCCCTTCAGGGATATCTTCCTCTCATCGCGTGAATGGATTACCCAGTGCCAAGCCGGAAGCGATCCTGGGTGCTCCGCCTCCAACTCATTTGATACCGGAGAATCGCATCTGATTGACCTAGACCAAAACGGCTGGGTGAAGTCACTGCCTAGCCGGTCGGCAAGTCCAGTATTCACATCTGTAGCGACGGTTTGGGATGTCGCTCCTGAGTTTCCAGCGGGCCGTTACGTTGTGCTGTATCGAGGCGCGGGAACAATCGAATACGCTCTCGGCGCCGAGAAGCTAAACGCGCTTTCTCGCGTTGGGCGCGATGTTATTCAGATTAATCCTGATAGAGGCGCCCTGGTACTTAGAATAACCAAAACAGACCCTTTATCATCGGGTGATTATATTCGTGATATACACGTTGTCGCGGAGAGTGACGAAAACATTTATACAACCAACAGGTTCTCTGAAGCTTTCCTCAGGCGCCTTCAACCTTACTCGGTATTACGTTTCATGGATTGGGCGAGAACGAACAACTCCTCTTTATCAAATTGGAACACGAGAGCACGAAAATTAGACTCAAGGTATTCAACGAATCGGGGCGTTCCTCCGGAGATCGCTATTGAGCTGGCGAATGTTACGGGAAAGACACCGTGGTTCAATATCCCACACGCAGCCACTGATGATTTTGTTGAGGGATTAGCCAACCTGGCCCTTAATGAATTAGATCCTAACATCCCTGTTTATATCGAGTACTCAAACGAGGCATGGAACTCGACCTTTTTGCAGGGCGCCTGGATCGAACAGCAGGGAGAGAACTCTTTTCTGGGAGGCTCTGATAGCAGCTTCACCAAAAGAATTAATTTCTACGGCAAACGAACAGCGGAGATCTGCGCGATCTGGAATCGTATTTTTATTCAGAACCCTCAGCGGGTTAACTGCGTCATCGCATCACAAGCCGCCAATCCTTGGACCGCCTCAGAGGCGCTTAGTTGCCCATTATGGGCGCAAGGACCCTGCCTAAATTACGGCATTCGGTCATTAGCAATATCACCCTACTTCGGGGATTACCTCGGTCAAGAAGAGAATTATCGAGCAATTCTTCGATTCGGCTCAACTACTAGTGAGATCATTAGCGCCATCTTTCAGGAGTTACGTGCGGGTGGCGAGCTACACGGTGGACCAAAAGGTGGTGCCATGAGTCAGTCATTTGACTGGATTGAGCAGAATAGAAATGTCGCCGCCGGCTATAACCTATCTTTGATCGCCTACGAGGGTGGGCAACATCTGGTCGGTGTTGGTTCTGGAAGCGATAGTGAAAAGCTTACCGAGCTATTTACCTCAGCCAACAGGGACCCTCGCATGTCAGACACTTACTTGGATTACCTCAAGGGTTGGCAGGCACGGGGTGGTGGATTGTTTGTGCATTTCAGCGACATCTCTTTATATACCAAGTTTGGCTCATGGGGAGCCCTTGAAAAATCTGACCAGATATCCTCACCTAAATACGACGCTCTTGTGACGTATGCGACCGGCACCCCGCCTGGTCGGGGCACGAACAGAAAAATCAAATCTGTTTTATCGATCAAGGTGACCGGACGTGGATTAATAAGTAGCAGACCTTCCGGCGCTAACTGCAGAGCGACCTGCTCGACTCGTTTTAACACCGGCTCGACAGTCATGTTAACAGCCCGCGCCGCGAAAGGCTTCACGTTTAGAGGATGGGGTGGCGCATGCGTAGGTCGGCGGAGAGAATGTCGAGTGAAACTTACAAAAAATGCTGCTGTCAGGGCCAATTTTATTCGCCACCTTTCACCTTCATAGCAGTCAGAATATAATATCTCAGTGAACCCCAGCCTATATCAATTAAATCCCAGGACGTATCTAGCGCATGTCGCTGGCAGGGACGCTTCGTTGGATCAGATCCCTGATGATTTTCTGAGTAAACTTTCTAGCCAAGGTTTTGATTGGCTCTGGATTCTAGGAGTTTGGACGATATCGCCGGAGGGATTAAGAATCGCGCGATCTCTGCCAGGGCTTCAAGCTGAACTCCTTAGGATACTTCCTGACCTATCATCCTCTGATGTATGCGGATCCCCTTTCGCAATCGCTGAATACATAGTGGACCCAGCTCTTGGCGGAAATCACGCCCTCGAGCGGCTGCGAAAAAGGATGAATTCCTTCGGTCTAAAGCTAATGCTTGATTTCGTTCCGAATCACTTAGGGTTAGATCACAAATGGACTTCAACCGATCCGGATTTTTTCATCCAAGGAACATCAACACAGATCGAACGGGAACCCTCCAATTGGACGCGCCTCAGAAACGGGAGGATATTCGCTCACGGGAGAGACCCTAACTATCCCGGGTGGCCCGACACTCTCCAACTTAACTACTACAATCCAGAACTCCAACAGGCGATGAGATCTGAGCTATTAAAAATCTCCGAGCTCTGCGACGGGGTTCGATGCGACATGGCTATGTTACTTGAACCGGATGTATTCTCGAACACTTGGAGGGACCACGCTGCCCACTCCGGCGAAGAGCCGCCGCATTTCTGGCCCGTCGCCATCTCAGCCGTGAAGGAAAAAAATCCGGACTTTAAATTCTTAGCGGAAACTTACTGGGACTACGAATACAAGCTTCAGGGCCACGGATTTGATTTTACCTACGATAAACGACTTTATGATCGAGTATTGCTACGTCGCGGTCCAGACGTCCGCGCTCATCTGGAAGCGCCCCTTAGTTTTCAATCACGAATGGCCCGGTTCCTAGAAAACCACGATGAGGCTCGAGTTGCCTCAATGCTATCGGTAGCAGAGCATCGAGCCGCGGCTGCGGTAACGTACCTCTCGCCCGGTATGCGTTTCTTCTTTGATGGTCAGTTATCTGGAAGAAGAACCAGAACACCGGTGCAATTAGGCCGTGCTCCTCGAGAGAAGATAGACCAGTCTGTGGCCGCGATATATCACGAAATCCTTCCTGTCGTTAACTCGCTACCTGTGAAGCACGGAACCTGGAACTTATTAGATACCAAAGCTGCCTGGCCCGATAACCACACCCATTCAAATTTTATAGCATTTCTGATCGAGCATCCGATTAAGACACTTCTAGTGGTTGTAAACTACGCGTCTTACCGCGGACAGTGCTTTATCAGGGTTCCAGACCGCGCTTGGCTTGACGGTTCGCTTGAATTAAGAGACATCATCTCTCACGAGCGCTTAGTCCGTGACTCAAACGATTTGCGGGAGCGTGGGCTATTCCTTGACTGCGCCGAGTGGCAGACTCACATATTCTCGGTAGAGCACTCTTAACATGTCCCTGCCAAGCCTGCCGATCGTCGAACACCTTCCAGCTATAGCATCAGGAGTTCAGGCCAACCCGTTCTCCATTCTGCAGGCCCCTCCGGGGAGCGGAAAGACTACTGTTCTTCCTATTCATCTCGCTGAGCAAGCATGGCTCAAAGATCGCAAGATACTAATCCTCCAGCCCCGCCGACTTGCAGCCAAGTCTGTTGCTTGCAGGATGTCGGAACTGCTCGGTCAGGAGGTGGGGCAGAAGATTGGGTATCAGATCCGAATGGAGCGAAAGATCGGCAAAGATACGAGGATTGAGGTGATTACAGAGGGTCTACTAACCCGGAGAATCCTCGCTGATCCGGAGTTAACCGACGTAGGGCTCATCATATTTGACGAGTTCCATGAGCGGAGCCTTAATGCCGACATAGGACTTGTCTTGTTGCAGGAAGTTGCTTCTGTGCTCAGGGCGGACCTCAGGATCTTAATCATGTCGGCGACCCTTGATTCTCTTGAATCCGTACCTTCTTTATCGAGCGCCTGGCGCTATTCGTTTAGCTCCAAACCGTTCCCGGTCAAGGTTGAGTATATTAATCGGGATTCCCGCGCCCCAATATGGGAGCAGTCGGCTAACGCAATCCGCTCGGCCCTCGAGCGGCACCCAGGAGATCTGCTAGCTTTTCTGCCAGGAGCTTATGAAATTGAAAGATGCGCTGAGTTGCTGCAGACCTGCCGTACTCAGGTGTCAGTGATGCCACTCTACGGAGAGCTGCCCTATCCACAACAACAGGCAGCTCTGCTCCCAATGCAAGACGGCTCTCGAAAGGTAGTACTGGCGACAAATATCGCTGAGACCAGCTTAACAATAGAGGGGGTACGTATAGTAGTTGACGCTGGCTTACAAAAGATAGCTCGCTCGGGAGATGCCGGGGTATCAACACTTAAGACCGAGCGAATAACAAGAGACGCGGCAGAGCAACGCGCCGGCCGCGCTGGACGAACAGGGCCGGGTGTTTGCATTAGGCTGTGGAGCGAACAAGAACACCAAGCCCTCAGGCCAAATAGAGAACCTGAGATACTAAGAGCCGATATCACCCAACAGGTGTTAGAATTATCTTCATGGGGTGTGAAAGATCTGCGCAAATTCGGCTGGATCACGCAACCTACTACCAAGAGCCTTGATGATTCGATCAACTTACTATCGTCTATAGAGGCTTTGACATCAGATGGATCTATAACCGAAAAGGGCAAGCTACTAGTTAAGTTAGGCACACACCCGCGAGTAGGTGCTTGTTGCATAGCGGCACGGGCGCACGACCTCGATCATTATGCGGCGGGTCTAATCCCGCTACTCGAGGAGCGTGTAAGCACGAGTTCAGATCGTGAACAAACAGACATCTCTGCCGCTGTCATAGCCTTAGCCAAAGAGAGCGCCAGATCTGGATTACCGAGTCGGATATTAGAGCTGAAGAAGAGATGGCTATCACGCCTAAACGATCTCCCTAAAGAGCTACTCCCTGAGTCAAAACGCGTGAAGCATTTTTATGCCTGCGGATTTTTACTAGCGACCGCGTTTCCTGATCGTATCGCCAAACGCCGGGAAGATAGTCGTCACCGGTATATTTTAGCGAGCGGCAAAGGCGCTGCCCTTCCGGAGAATGATGCGCTATGCTCCAGTGAATACATCGTAGTTGCTGAGATGCGCGAACTGCCAGGGGACGCCCGGATTTTACGCGCGGCACCTTTAGATCGCTCTCTCTTCGATGGCCCCTTAGGGGCCATGCTATCTGAGAGAGCTGATGCGAGCTTTGATCAGGAACTCGGGGTGAAGGTCGTCATAAAGCGTAAGGCCCTGGGTGCTATCACAATACACGAAGAGCGCGTTTCGAATCTATCGCCGGAGGACTTAAGGGCGGCACTCATTGAGCATATCCGTACTCGCGAGGGTTTCTCTAAACTCCCATTCTCAAGCAGCGCATCAGCGATTCAGGCGCGTTGCGCGTGGGCCAGAAAAATCGCCCCTAATTGCAAGCTCCCAGATCTATCATCAGATACATTGAGGCTCTCAGATCCCTGTTGGCTTGAGCATCACCTACCCAAAAGCGGGCGATTCGAGGCGATCACATCGGAGTTAATCGACCAGGCACTCAGCGATCTTCTCCCCTGGAATCTAAAGCGGGACCTAACAGAGGTCGCCCCAGACAGTATTGTTTTGCCTAACGGCAAGAGGCGCTCTATAGACTATTCCGAGCTCGGCGAACCGGTGATCGAGGCGACTATTCAGGAACTCTTTGGGCTGGCGGATACCCCCAAAATCGGAAAGTTCAGTATCCCCGCGACAATAAGGCTCCTATCTCCCGCCCGAAGACCGATGCAAGTAACACGTGATCTAGCTGGATTCTGGCGCGGAAGTTATAAAGAGATTCGAAAAGAATTACGGGGTCGATATCCTAAGCATAAGTGGCCCGAAGACCCGAGTATCTAACTCCCAACGGCCTTCTGGTCCGTGACGCGCGAGATCAAAACCTTATCGATCCTTTTACCATCCATATCAACGACCTCAAAACGATACCGGTCGTGTATAAAGTGGTCGCCAACTTTTGGAATCCTTCCCAGAGATGTCATTACAAAACCACCAACTGAGTGAAACTGTCCTTGGTCGTCATCTGATGTTGAAGAGCATTCGAGGGTCTCAAAAAGATTCTGCACATCCAAAGAGGCGTCGACTAACAGCGACCCGTCATCCCTGGTTGTGACACTCTTCTCTTCTCCATTTAGCTCTCCCATATCTCCGACTACAACCTGGAGCACATCATCTACCGTCACAATGCCAGATACGCTTCCATATTCATCCCTAACAACGGCGAAGCGCTCCCCCTGTTCCTTAAAACACTCCAGAAGCTCCAACGCCGTCATAGATTCAGGGACGTCCATCGCTGGAGCGGAAACCTCTTTCAGTTTCGCTATAGATTCATCACTAGTACCTCGACGCTGCTCGAATACATCGTGAGCTGAAACTATTCCTACGACTTCGTCATCGACACCCTGGCGCACCGGAAACCAACTGAGACGAGATTCAAGGACAGCTTCGACCGCTTGGCCGATAGTCATACCAACATCAAGAAACACGACATCGCTTCGCGATGTCATAATAGACACGATCGGTTTATCTCCGAGGTGAAACACACGTGAAATCATCTCACGCTCCTCCTCCTCGATTACGCCAGCTCTCTCACCTTCTTCAACTAGAGAACGGATATCCTCCTCAATAGCCTCCTCCTCAACCGCGAGCTTCCCCTCTTTCTCGACTCCGAGTCTGCGCATTATGCGTGTCATCGCCACGACTGGCCAAACGAGCCCGACTATCGAGCATCCAAAGGGAGAAACAAATTTGATAGTCGCCTCACGGAAGCGGATACCTAGGTAATTAGGAAGGACTAAACCAACAGCTCCTACCACAGATACCAAAGCCAAGACTGTAAGTGCTGTAACAAATAATCCAGCCAGAGTGCCGCTGTCAGTTTGCTGAGGGATTAAAAAACTAAAGACAGATACGGCTCCGATTACCAGCAAGAGCGCCGCCTGACAGACCCTCGCGGAGGCGATGTAATCCGCGACCGACACCACTCCCTCCTCATCCACGTTGGGACGAGCCGATGAGCTACTATCTATTTGAGTATCGGACTGAGGGACGAAGGCTCTCTTCGACTCCAGCAGCGCCACTTCGAGCGCTACCAGCCCGCATATAAGAACGAGAGCCGCGCCGATTAAGATAGCTCCTATCAGCACGATGCCCTCTTTTCAGGGATCTTCATAGTTAATCAACAGAATACCCTGAAAGCAGCCCGCGGCAAAGCATATTTCGTCATGCCTCATCTTAGCACCCTGAGATGACTGGCTTTTTAATCCGGTTTATATCTAAAAGCAGGGCTATATTAATGCCCTCTCCGCTCCCCTCCCAAACGGGTTCCGGGGCTCTGCCTACTAATTGTCCTATCTACTACAACCCTAAGAAGTTCACTTAGAACACCCAACTTCTCCGCGCCGAGATGTCCTAGTTGCCTTATATGACAATCACCGACGGCCCCTTTGAGGCTATCTAGGATCTCTATGCCTCTATCAGTAATTAACACTTTAACCATGCGACGATCTATTGAGCTTCGCTCTCTTGAGACATACCCAAGGCGCTCCAGACGGTCTAAGAGTCTCGTCATGTCGGGAACCTGCGCGGTTAGCTGCTCGCTTATATCTCCGCACGAACGACCTGCGCCACCGGCGGAACGGAGAACCTTGAGGATATTATAAGTCGCGCTAGTTAAATCCAACGGTCTAAGCACACGGTTAAGCTCGGCATCTAATTTGGAGGCGGCCCGAACGAGTAGATTAAAAGTCACCTGCTCTATCCCCTCAAGACTAACAGCCCGGTCTTGAAGCGCGCCGGAAGAGAGAGAAGCGGAATCCCTTTGATGTGAGTCTTGAGGAGTTGTCATAACATTGGGTAAAAGGATAGCTCACCAGAACTCTAAAATTCCATGAGCTGTGTTATCCCTCTTGGAGCTTTAGAAACCGCGCCGACACCCTTTCTAACTCAGATGATAAGCAGTAATCTGTCCCGACCTATGACATCCATTATTTCGTTAAAATGGCCCTTCCGGGGCAGATCTATTAGTTTTCTCGGCATTGGATTGTGCCTTCTCGTCTCAGCATGCTCTAGCGCCAGAGATGTCGCGCCAGGGACTGCGGGAGAGCTCCCCATACATTCTTCTTCGGAGGCTCGCTTTAAGCCCGACGTAAGCATCGAACAGTTGGAAGCTGAATCAAGTTTTCTCTCTGACCTTGATCAAGAGAGTCGCGCAGTTGAGTTTAGCAGACTTTGGTATGAGCACGGGTCCTCGCTGGAACAGACATCCTACACCGGCGCTTTTTCAGCTTTCGCTAGGTCTGCTCACACAGCGATAGAGCCTCTTCTGGGAGATCGCTGTCGCAACCCTTTTCATCCGCCATGCGCGCAGCTCGATCTATCGTACAAGCGTGCTGTTGACGGGTTAGTTAGCCTTCTCGCGCGAAACGCATGGAGGCCCCCAGACCTCGGCAGAACGCGCTACGGCATAAACGCCGACACCGTTAAAGCGCTCGAAAAGCTGGGTGAATGGACGTTTACTAACGACACTTCACCTATGGATCCAAAACTCATTAGGCCAGGCCTGGGACTTCCAACCGTCGCGTGCCGACCGTTAAAACAAAACAAAACTGCCTGCTCACCACTGACCTTCGTTGTCACTTTCTCAACCCCTCTGTCATCAGAAACCTCGACTCTCTCGCTGCGGGCGTTTGACGCGTATCAGCAGGAGATCGTCACGATCGATTCGACTCAACTTCCGCTCGCGGCAGCCATCGATCAGACCGCGACAACTATTGGAAACTTAGCCCAAGCCAATCCTGGCCCAGCCCTGTACTGCTTAAGCCTCCCCACCGCTGAAACGGCGACAATAGTCACGGTAGTTGAGAATGCTGAGACTCTGTCCACCGTGAAGAATATATTAATACCTCTGCTTAAGGACGACGCATTACGACTTACTAGCTCATTCTGTGTTCACACTATCGGAGAATCCATCTCAGACAGCCGCACCGTTCGTAGTATTGTAGATTCTCTCCGCGCGTCTCATTCAGCTACAAACAATGTCGGTATCGGCCCCTCTCCACGACTCCCCTTAAGAATAATCGCCATAGGAGAACGAGCAGTGAGGGTTGCAGTGTTACTTGCCAACCGCGCTAGCCGTCGCATAGGATCTAGAAATCGCCGAACCACCGTTGAGACTATCTTCAAAACTCATGGGATAATAACAATCGGCAGAAAACAGGTGATCAGCGGAGACGCGATTACTACCGATTTTCCCACAATATCTTTTGAGGCGCCTTGTGACTCTCAGTGCTTATCTGGTGTAAAAAAGTCTCTGTATGATACAACCCCGGCGTTTCAGGAATCTTTCAAGCCTGTATCTCCCGAGCAGGAACCGACGGAAACTGAAGGATTGGATCTATCCCCGATTATATAGGCAGTAACTTTGAGGAGCCATATGACAGCCGTGATCTACAACGTAACAGTAAATGTGTCCGATAACAGAGTTGACGAATGGCTCTCTTGGATGCGTCAGGAACACATTCCGGCGATGCTCAGCACCGGGCTTTTCTCTAACGCCACATTGGTTAAAGTCATTGGTGTTGAACAGGGAGGCAAGACATTCGCCGTGCAATATCGCTCTGACTCGATGCAGGATTATGAACGATATGAAGAGGAGCACGCGCAAAAAATCCAAGCTCGTTCAGCTGAGCTTTTTGGAGAGGACGCTCATTCCTTTCGAACTTTACTAGAGATTATGGATTCATTCAGCGGCGCGCAGTAGATCGAGGAAGCGAGTCAAAACCTCGATTACGCGGAGTTTTACCGCTCTTCCATAAATCACCATTTCTGATTAGGATAACGGCATGAAAACCGCGTTAATATCCAAACTAGCCGAAGCCACTAAGCTCCCCGTCGATGTAATCGAGAAGAACCTAACTCCAACAAAAGATACCAAGCACGGCGACTTCGCATTCCCCTGCTTCCTTCTAGCGAAAGATTGGGGTGCTCCACCTCCCGAGTGCGCCAAGAGGCTCGCTCAATCGCTAGCACTGCCTAGCGGATTCTCTAAGGCCGAGTGCATGGGGCCATATCTTAACTTCTTTCTAGACCGCGCTGAGTTCATCTCTAAGACAACACAAGAGGTCCTAACTAAAGGCGCGGCCTTCGGGAAGGGTGAGAACACGAGTACCATAGTAATTGATTTCTCCGCTCCAAATATCGCCAAGCCTTTTCATATCGGACACCTGCGTACAACGATTATCGGATACTGCCTTGGTAACCTGCTAAGACACCTTGGCCACAATGTAGTTGGGGTCAACCACCTCGGAGACTGGGGAACTCAGTTCGGTTTCGTTTACGCTGGTTGCAAGCTCTTTGGTAAGCCCAGCGATGATATGAACGAGCTGGTAGGTCGGTATGTTCAAGCTAACATGATCCGCAAAGCACAGGACAAAGGAGAACAGCTCGATCAGCCAAATGTAAATGAGATAGCTCGTGATTATTTTCGCCGCTTAGAGGCTGGTGAGGCTGAGGCGAAGGAATTTTGGCAGTGGAGCCTCGATGTGTCCCTCCGCTATTACCATAAAACATACGACCGCATGGGAATCCACTTTGACTCCTTCGCGGGAGAGTCGTTCTATTTCCAGTTTTTTGATGAGTGCGTCGCAACACTCAAAAAATCAGGTATACTCGAAGACTCTCGTGGCGCATTGGGAGTCGACCTGGGAGAGCCTCTCGGGTTCGCCAGACTTCTGACCGAAGATGGCAGAACTCTCTACCTTACGCGAGATGTGATAACGGCGGACTATCGCGAAAAA
This sequence comes from Bdellovibrionota bacterium, assembly GCA_044356215.1. Lineage (GTDB taxonomy): Bacteria > Bdellovibrionota_C > UBA2361 > UBA2361 > OMII01 > OMII01. Next base: position 13,062 of record JBIKWQ010000057.1, read on the forward strand.
ACTTATCACCCGGAGAAGATCATCTACGTAGTAGGCGCTCCGCAGACCCTCCATTTCAAACAGCTTAAAGAGATCATGCGGCGCTTGAACCACCCAGCGGCTGATAAGATTAATCACATTCCATACGGCCACGTCCCAGGAATTAGCACGCGGAAGTTGATGGCTGATGCTGGGGATCTATCCCTGGACGGCCTACTTGATGACGCTCACGATAGAGCAAGAGAGGCTTATCAGTCGGAGGTATCAAAGCGCCCTGAGGGAGTAGATGTCGAGGATGTTGCTGAGGCCGTAGGCTTAGGAGCTATCTACTTTAACTATCTCTGCAGAACTAACAACAAAGAGTTTCACTTTAATTGGGATGAGGCTCTTAATTTCAAGGGCGATACAGGGCCGTATCTGATGTACGCGGTTGCTCGCCTACACAGCATGGAGGAGCGCGCTAATTCTGAAGGGATCGTTGTAGCGACTCAAGCGGACGGATCTAAATTAACCGAGTCAGAGGCCTGGGAGATAGCTTCGCTGCTGATGAAGTTCCCCGCTGTGCTGAAAAAGACAGCCGAGGATCTCGAGCCGTGCAACATCTGCAACTACGCTCTGGATCTCGCCAAGGCTATCTCTCGAGCTTATGTAAAGCTCCGGGTGCTTGGCGAATCAGACAAAGAGGTAGCAGCAGCGCGATTAGGTTTATACGTCTCTGCGCGTACGGTATTGTCATCGGCGCTGAAGATTCTTGGTTTGAAGCCGTTGAGTCGGATGTAGAAGTGATGTGCACAAAGAGATAGGACTAGCGGGGAGATCCTAGTAGCTCCTCTCCTCGCTGTCCTCGTCGCTCTCTTTGTGAACAAAACTGCCGCGGCTACTTATTTTTACAACAAAGAGAGCAGCGAGACCGAAAAAGAGGAGGAAATCATAGCCTCCTCTTAGGGCGTCGCAGTTTTTTATCACCACAGAGGACGCAGAGGACACAGAGAATAGGCCATTTTATTGGCAATTATGGAGTTTTCTCTGTGTCCTCTGCGGCCTCTGTGGTAAAGATATTTCACGAATTATACCAGCAGCTTACCAAAAAACACTGCGCCCCCCTACTAGCTTTGGACCTCTTTAAGGCAACACCGGTTCGCCGGGTATATGTTAAGAATCTCGATAGGTATAAAATAATTTAGGGCTGAAACTCAGCTCTGTTGGTCAATACACTCAGCTAGTTAGAGAGAGCGACATGTTTAAGTTGGATCCAGAGAAAGTACTACCAGGGCAAGAAGATTTTCGAGAATCGATTCGTGTTGGAGGGGTCAGCAATCATGACCTTCGTTTCTTAGAGGGGAAATTTCTGGTACCAGCCGGCATAACGCCACCGCACGAAGATAGTCTAGCTCTTTTGGGCAGTATTCCTGATTGCACCGACAAGGACTGTCTCGATATTGGTTGCGGCACAGGGTCTATAGGGATATTGCTCGCCCTGAGAGGCGCAAAAAGCGTTGTTGGACTCGACTGGGATCCGAAGGCAGTTCTGAGTGCCCAGCATAATGCGCAACTAAATGGCGTATCGGAGCGCTATCGGTCGATACTATCTGACGTATACGATGGTCTGCCGGCCGGTTCGAAGTTCGATGTCATCACGGCGAACTTACCATTCGTTAAAATTTCAACTGAGACACCCTTAGACTTTGTAGACTTGTCATTCGTTGACACTAACTTTCAGTCAAACAAAATGTTTATAAAAGGACTAAAAGACCATCTCAAACCAGGCGGCAGCGTCTATTTTGCTCAATCAAATTTTGGTAACTACGAAGATATGACAGCGATGGCGGATGCGTGTGGATTTGATTGGGAAGTGATAGGGTTGCGGCCTTTTAAAGAGGTTAATCCAGACATCAACTTTTTGGCATTTAAACTAACTCCTAGGCCAGATGCGCCATAGAACCGAAATGCGTACCTCCGCGACCGCTGCGGTAGAAAATAATTCGGACTCTTTTTAGTTTTAAACAACAACGAGCACAGCGAGATAAAAGAGAGCGAAATCTTCTCTTCCTGCCCCTCGCCGTGCTCTTTCTAAAATAGACACTCCACAAGTAATTATTTTTAAACAACGATCACCGCGAGACAAAAGAGAGTAAAACTCCCGCTCTTTCTCCGCCCCTACTTATCTCCCTGCTTCTGAATCCTCGCTATCGCGGCTTCAAAGGCAGCGCAGGCTTTCTGATAGTCCTGCAACGCCTCTACCTCGCGGACCTCAGCGTCAGCGGCGTTTTGCTCGCGCAGATTTACAAAAATGAGATTACTGTCACCTAGATTGAAACGCTTCAACTCCCCACTCGCTAGATCGCGCGAAGCTTTTACCTCGTTCACAGCGACATCAACTCTCTGCCTCGCTACATCAACCCCATTTAAGGCATCCTGCACATCGGCTCTAATCCTCTCTTTTAAGAAGGTCTCCGTAAATTCAAGCTTACGCTGCTTCGCCTCAAAGAAATCTATCCGGCCCTCCTGCGTTCTGGTCCGTAGTGGGATCTCAACCCTTAGTCCCCCTTTTAACTCAGCCTCCTCGCGCTTTTCATCTCCGGTACCGTAATCTTTCGCTGAATAAACGCGTAGGTCTAGCCTTGGCAATATCTGGTTCTTAGCTAAGCGAAGCTCCAACTCATTCTGTTTTCTCTGGCCATCTATCGCTTTAAATTCAGGACGGGATCCTAGGGCCTCTTCAAGAGGCGCGTCAATCGATCGGACCGAGGCGAACATCGGGATAGGGATCCTATTTGGAGAGTTAAGCGGACTGACATCGGTTGGCTTGCCAGCGGCATCCCGATAAAAGAGCCCCAAATTAAACTCCGAGCTCCTAACCGCTCTCTCCGCGCTTAAAAGTTGCGAGCGTCGCTGTAAAACCGCTCTTTGATTATCTGTTCGATCGAACTCTGGAAGATCGCCCTTCTTTACTCGCTCCGCTATCTGCCTGTCGCGCTCAAGCGCTACATCTAAGAGCCTCTTGTAAACCTTTGCTTTATTGCGCGCCGCCACCCAGTCCCAGTAAGTGAACGCCGCCGCTCGCGCCAGTTCGATCCGTCTCAACTCTACCATCGAGTCGGCGATCGTCTGACCCGCCTCAGACCGGCCGATATTCGCCCTTCTCCGATCTATTGGCCCATCTCGCAAAAGTGGAACTTCAACACCGAACTGCGCCTCTCCCTGAGAGTTAGTCGAGTAGTAGTTATCGTAGATCGGAAACGTCCCGTCACCTATGCGATAACCACCAACTATCTTGCTGCCATAAAATTCCAGAGGCTGCTCAACGTAAGCGCCGCCGTAATTACCATCGTAACCACCCGTCGCATAGGACAACCCTTCACCCTTAATACTCGGGTCGAATGCGCCTCGAGCTGACAACAGGTCAGCGTCAGCCGCGACTCTCTCTTGCATCTCCCCCTTTAGGCTTGGGTGATGCTCAAGTGTGGCCGCTATAACTTTGTCGATTGTTAGCACATGGACTCCAGCGTCTTTTTTATCAACTTTAGGCGCGGCAAAGCACAATGACGAGCTCGCCATTGCCAAAAACACCGCGGTCCATATGACTCTAACAGACGGCCAAAGCCTCATCGAAAACTCCTCACTTCTTGCTTTGTGCCTGAGTTGAGACTACCGATGGCGGAGCCATCTCAATAGTTGGCGGAAATCCGTTGAACTGTCTCCACAACTCCCAACCGAGTCTTACGCTATCGAGAAGAATCCAACCAACTACGCGTACCCCCTGCCTAAGATACCGCGCGTCTGGCCATTCCGCGCCAGGCTCCGGAAAAACTATGATCCTTACGTTCCCTTCAGGATCGGCTCCGGGATCGATTACAGCGATCTCTCCGCCGAACGTTCCAATTGCCACTGACGGCCATCCTGTGAACTGGAGCGCCGGCCATCCTTCAAACTGCAGCCTCACCTTGCGCCCAACAGAGAGTAATGGCGTGTCATTACCGCTGACTTTGAGCTCAACAGATCTATTGGCGGTCTGCGGAACAATCAAAGCCAGATCCTGTCCTGCTTTGACCATTACTCCACCTTGAGGGGCAAAAATACGTTGAACTATACCGTCGCGGGGCGCTGTAATCGACTGTGACGCCTGACGAGCAATTCGAGTCTCTATTCGGGCCAACTCAGCTGACGCCGATGAAATATCAGATAGGTATTTGGCGTACTCAAGCTCGGCTAATTCCGCCGCACGTTGGCTACTCAGACCACTTACAACAAGCGATTTCTGTCTCTCAAGGTTTTTGCGAGATGTATCCAAGGCTTTTTGGGACGCGTCTAGCTTAGTCTGAGTTGCCTCTCGCTCACGCTCAAGGCGGTTCATGATATCCGGATCCATATCAGCGACATCAACGATACTGTCACCTTTCTTGACTAAGGTACCTTCCTGTACAAACCATTGCTTGATAAGTCCATCTACCGGAGAATTTATACTTTGCTGTCTCTCATCAGGAGAATAAGCGATAACACGACCAACACCTTGAACGTTCTGCACCCAAGGAACAAAAATCAGCGCGGCTATCAAACCAAGCAGCGCTGAGAAGAGAATTCCAGCCGCGACCCGTAGACTTTGATGCGAGCGCACCTTCCTCGGCGATACAACACGCGAGCGCGTTGAACGGAGGATCTCCTCGGTTGTCGCGTATTCGGTCTGCCCTCCTTGACTCAATGCTCTATCTAATGCTGTTTGATCTCCCATAGCCGCGCCTTATGCCCCTCCTGTGGATTCGTGGAGTCTTCCAGACCGGATCTCTAAACGTCTTGAGAAATGTCTCCACACACTTCTGTCATGGGTCAGTACGATCAATGTAAAAGGCGACTTGGGTCCTGTGAGCTGCTCTAACAGTGGCGCTATCTTGTTTTCATCAACTCCATCGAGAGACCCATCAATAATCATCAAGCGCGGAGACATCAAGATTCCTCGAGCGATCATCAAGCGTTCAGCCTGTCCCCTGGAGAGAACTCCAGATGGACCTTTTAAAACCGCCCTTAGTCCGTTCGAGAGACCAAAAACTTCGTCTAATAACCCCACCGTCTCAAGCGCTTCCCTTATCTTCCCATAAGGGACCGACTCTCGTGATGTAAGAGTCAAATTCTCTTCTATAGTTCCGTGAAAGATATCAGTACCTCTTACTAGAGCTACCTCGCTTCTAAGCTCAAGTGGATGAATTTCACGGACATCGTGTCCGTCGATCTCGATTCGCCCACTCTTATGCTGAGCTAGCCTGTATATACAATCAGCAAGCGTGCTCTTCCCAGAAGCGTTTTCTCCCCAGATAACTAACTTCTCTCCCGCCGCGACGTTAAGTGATACATCTGTGAAAAGCGGGGTCGCGGCTGAGTCATGCTGAACCGTAAGACTTATTATATCTAAGGCCGCTGGCTCCTGTCCCGGTTTAAAGAAAGACCCTGTAAACTTCTCATAAGGTAGATCAAACAACGCGTCTATCTTGGCGACTGAAGCGCAGAGCTCATAAAGCTTTTCTAGGTAGCTACCAAGTTTAGCGACTCCACCGAGAACGACGCTCACTATAAGCTCCGCGGCAACTAGTTGACCAAGTGTTAGCTGACCTTGAATAACAAGCCATCCACCCAACCCCAGTAGTAGTGTGCTAGCGATAACTTGCAAACCTATCGCTGACACGATCTGTCGTAGCAGGACGTGGAAATGTCTTGATCTCCACAAAAGGTAATCGTTTACGAGCGCGTCAGCGCGCTCTATGGCGAAACTATCGCCACGATTAGACTTAAACGCGATCGGCAATCTAGCCAGGTCCTGAAGCCAGGTCATCACTTCGTATTTGGCATCTGATGCTCTAATACCTGTGCGAATTCCTCCGAGGCCAAGTGGCAGGACGAGCACCAACATCACAATAGTCAGGATAATCGCGAATGCTAAAAAGAACGGGTGGTAGAAAGAGACCAATACCAGACCTACGGCTACTTGGAAAAACACCGCCATACCATCTAGTAACAGAGTAGATACTATCTTTTGAGCCGAGAAAACCTCCATAAAGCGCAGAACGTACTCTGGCCCGAATTTCCTCTGGAAGAGCTGGAACTCGACATGCGGAATCCTCTGGGCGAGCATGAGAGATAACCTAACAACCAGCCTGCGCTGGAGAACCTCTACGACATATAGCTGTAGTATTCGCAGAATACCGGAGAGCAGGAGCACGCCCCCCACCAGAGAGGTGATTACGACAAGAGGCTGCAAAACAACCCCGAAAGCGACTGAGTTAACCAGCGCTTGAACGCCAACCGGAATCGCTAGCGAACACAACCCAACTCCAAGCGCATATATGAAAATAACAGCGATATCGCGGCCTTCTCCGCGAAGAAGCCGAAATATCCTGAGTACTAGCTGTAGGTCGCTCCTGGTCGTTGCCATTTAAAAATCGCCTGATGAAAGGTCGCCTTATATGCTCTGTTCGTCAATCCGCAAATATCGTCAAGTGTCGCATTAACCCCATTCGAGCGCAAGAATGTCGCCTAGATCCCACACAACTAGCCTTGTTAGAGAACTCTGTGCTATCGTTGTAGAAAAAAGGTTAAACACCGCCGACCACCGCTCAGGCCAAGAAGAAGGGGCCAGACACTAACGCAAAGAGAACAACGTCGGCTCAACAATAAAGAAGTTATGACTGCAAATGAAGTCGCGCTGGCCGACTCTAAAACCAGCACCGAGACAGTTTCTGATTTTTCAATCCTAAAACATCAAGAGATTCTACAGGGACTAGCGTCGATGGGGATTGCTTCTCCGACTCCTGTGCAAGCGAGATCTCTGCCGAGCATCTTAGATGGTGGTGACCATATCATCGAAGCGCAAACAGGGAGTGGTAAAACCCTCGCTTTCGTACTGCCGATCTTGGCGAAGCTCTTAGACTCGATGCCCTATCACGGCAACTTTGCTCTGATAGTTACGCCAACCAGAGAATTAGCAATCCAAGTTAATTCAATAGTGAGCAAACTTGTGCCTGAACTTTATCCAGCCTGCATTATAGGTGGAGAGAAGCAGGAGAATCAGATAAAGCAATTACGCCGTGATTCAAGGATCATCGTTGGAACTCCCGGAAGAATACTAGATCTAATCGGACAGAGAGAGATCCTTCTACGAAGGTGTAAGATGTTCGTACTAGATGAAGCTGACGAGATGCTTTCAATGGGGTTCATCGATGAAGTGCGCAAGATTCTTTCGAAGCTCCCAAAAGATCGACAGGGGCTCTTTTTCAGCGCAACCATTACCCCACGCGTATTATCATTAGCTAGTTCATTCTTGGTAAGCCCAAAGCGAATTGAGATAACTAGGCAAGTAGAGGCAGCACCTAAAATTGAGCACCTATTTTGTCGTGTTGATGGCTCTCTTACCGCGAAGGCAGAAGCTTTAGCGAGATACCTGAAGCGAAGCGACCCTCGCTCCGCGATAGTTTTCTGCAATACTAAATCCGATACCGAGCTGGTTGAGATATTACTACGCAAGAGAGGCTTTGATCCCAAAAGACTAAACTCGGATCTCTCACAGAAAGAACGCGACAGAACTATGACTAGCTTTAGATCGGGAGACTTAAAGATCCTTGTAGCTACAGATGTAGCAGCTAGAGGTATTGATGTATCGGACGTCGAGCTAGTGGTCAATTACTCCTTGCATGAGACGCCTGAAACATACGTTCACCGCACCGGTAGAACCGGCCGCGCGGGCAAGTCAGGAACAGCTCTGTCATTAGTTGGGCCGCAGGACTTCACAGTCTTTCACTCACTCTCGCGCAAATTACCGTGCTCGCTATCAGAGATAGCGATAGCCGCTGAGTAAGCCAGAGAGCAGCTATGCTCAACTGCCAAGGGGCCAATGAACTCGCAGTCCGTTATTGCGAACTCACATTTTGCTGGGCCAGGATAGTGACTAACAACCAAGGGATTGTTGCCCTGGATTTGGCTAGTTTGAGAGAATCGCTACCCGTCGATAATTCATGTCCAGTACAACATGAGTCCGCTGACCAGTGTAAAGGAAGCGCGCACCGCTTAGCAGAGATCGTAGCCAGCCACCTAATCGTTAATTCCAATCTGGCAGACCTTCCGATTTATCCTATAGGCACCCCTTTCCAGCAGCTTGTGTGGCAATACCTAAGGACGATTCCGTACGGCACAACGGTTTCATACGGCGAAGTCGCGCGTGCGATTGGAACCCCCAAGGCTGTAAGAGCGGTCGCTAATGCTTGCGCACGTAACACGATCGCCCTGGCGATCCCGTGTCATAGAGTGGTAAGAAAAGACGGCGATCATGGTGGATTTCGCTGGGGTAGCGAACTAAAGCGTGAGATTTTACGGCGTGAGCGCTCGGCACAAATAGGGAAAGAGCGCGAAATAGGAGATCAAGATGAGCGACTTAGCTGATTTACAAAAACGGATCCTTGAATTTAGAGATGCCCGCGAATGGGGGCAGTATCACAACGCCAAAGATCTAGCGGCATGCCTATCTGTCGAGGCCGCGGAGCTCTTAGAGTTGTTTCTCTGGAAGAAGCCGGAAGAGGCACCTAGCGATAAGATAGCTGACGAACTATCTGATGTTCTCTACTGTGTTCTGCTCATCGCTAAGGAGTGTCAGATCGATATTTACCAAGCGGCGCTCAATAAATTAGCCAAAAACGGAGAGAAATACCCAGTGGAAAAAAGCAAAGGAAGCAACAAGAAGTATTCGGAGCTTTAATCCCTAGGCTAATAATTCGTGATAATAAACTCCCCGACTGGCCCCCTGTCGGCGGCTTTGGCATTTATAGCGCGAGTCGCGCTTACCACTTTAATATTAAATCCCTGGTAAAGCCCCTCAACAAATGGGCTGTCTGAGTTCGACAACATTACATAAGCGCCCTTTGAGGCCAGCCTTGAAAAGAGATCTCGAAGAGCAATCTGATCCGAGAAGCCAAACCCGTCCTTTGTATAACTGGTAAATGAGGAAGTTTCGCTGACGGGTACATACGGCGGATCGAAATAAACCAGGTCCTCCGGCTCAACCTGCTGCTCTATAGAAAGATAGCTTTGAACCTCAATTCGCGCCCCAGACAACGCGTGACTACATGCTCTCAAGTTTAACTCATCAGCTATATTCGGATTAGAGTATCTCCCGAATGGAACGTTGAAGTGGCCTTTAGAGTTTACTCTGTGTAGTCCGTTGAAGCAGGTTTTATTTAGAAAGATAAAGCGAGCTGCCCTTTTAATCGGTGACAGCTGAGAATAGTCCGGATGACGGTCCCAATCGCGAACTGAATAGAAATGAGCCTCCTCGTAAACGTGCTTCTTTAGCTCGGCGATTAATTCGTCTACAGAGTCACGAACAACAGTGTAAGTATTAACAAGCTCGCTATTAATGTCTGAAAGAAAGGCTTGCTTAGGTTGAATTGAGAAAAAAAGAGCCCCACCCCCCAAAAAAGGCTCCCAATAGCGATTAAATCTAGCCGGAAGCGCCGTGGTAAGATCGTCAATCAGTTGCTTCTTTCCTCCCGCCCATTTGACAAATGGACGCGGAGAAATAGCATTCCCCGTTCCGCAAGCAGATTCATCAAAATTTTCGGGGGACGAACTATCGGCCATATCACCGAGACTCTACGTAAAAAAAAAGGGCCGCGTCAAGTTAGAGCGTCGCAGTGTTTTTGGTAAGCTGCTGGGGTAATTAGTGAAATATCTTACCACAGAGGACGCAGAGGACACAGAGAAAACTCCATAAATGCTAATAAAATGGCCTATTCTCTGTGTCCTCTGCGTCCTCGGTGGTGATAAAGAACTGCAACGCCCTAGCGTCAAGTTATGACGGCAGCCCTTCT
>JBIKWQ010000111.1:0-5999 GCA_044356215.1 Bdellovibrionota bacterium
TCTGTGTTTCCATTCTAGATGTTACGGATAGGGAGAAAACCACAGAGGTACACAGAGTATCACAGAGGCTATAATCCAAAGAGTCAGCCAGGCCACGATTAAATTATATTCCCCCCTCTGTGTTCCTCTGTGGTTTCCTCTTCCCTTGAGCCTGTAGAACTATCTTAGAATAAATTCTACATCGAGGTCGCGGAGAGCCACGGAGATTTAACTTTGCTTATTTAATCTATCTGAAGACGAGGAGATAGGTGCAAGTGCAGGATGAAGATAAGGATTAAAGCCTATTTAGGCATTGACCATGGGGAGCAGGTCTAAACCGCTCTCTTATTGGCACCCCATGCCCAATACTTTATCTTCATGTCCACTCTAAAATCCTGTATAATCCTTACTTATGGACGAAACAACCAAATCATCGATCGACAAGATAACTATAAATTTTCCCAAGCCAACACGACTTCCAGGTGGCCAGATAGCCTCTGTATTCTACGATTGTTACCAATTAACCCCGAGCGAGTTGGCGCGCTTGGCGGCGGACGCGGTTGGAGATCTAGATCACGATTTTTTCGATGTCGCTGTGGGTTTAGCCTATAGTGGAATCCTCTACGCGGCCGCTGTCTCCGGGGGGCGTCAGGTAGCGATCCTGCAAAAAGATGGGCGACTCTTCGGGCCAGATCTAAAGGGGCGCAGGGTGCTAATAGTGGATGATGTTGTTCACACCGGACGACATTTCGTGGAGGCGGCCAAAAAGATTGAAGCCGAAGGTGGCGCTGTTGTTGGCTTCGTGTGTATTATCGATCGCTCAGCGGGGCTACTAAAGGGCTCGAACTCTCCACTAAAAGCTCCTCTTTGGAGCGCGTTTGAGGCGGAGATGGAATAACGCGATCATCGCGGGTCAACACATGAGCGAATCAAATCAATGGCGAACTCTATCTAGTCGGCTAGTCTACGAGAATCAGTGGATTAAGCTGCGTGAGGATCAGGTGATCGCGCCATCTGGCACCCATGGAATCTATGGATATGTAGAGGCTCGCTTAGCGGTAGGTATAGTAGCTCTCACGGAATCAGATGAGATCTATCTGGTAGGTCAGCACCGTTATCCAACAAAATGCTATTCGTGGGAGATCCCCGAGGGAGGAGCCGAAGATAAAGAATCAGCGCTCGACGCGGCTAAGCGCGAGTTGCGAGAGGAGACCGGTTTTACAGCGGGTTCTTGGGAGCCGCTTGGTGGAGAGGTCCACCTCAGTAACTGCTTCACCGCGGAGAGAGCATTTATCTTTTTGGCGCGTGGGTTAGCCGGTGGAGAGACTCAGTTCGATCCAACCGAGAAGATCGTTAGGAAAGCAGTTTCGATTAAAAAAGCCCTCGATATGGCCCTTAATGGAGAGATAGTCGATGGACTCTCGCTGATAGCCATACACAGATTAGCCGCGTTGCTGGGAGTCAGATAGACATTGAGCTTCATAGCGACAAAAACCTCGAAGGACATCGTAAAAGAAGGGACCTTAGACGCTCTTAAGATCGGGGCCGGGGAGACATACTTCGGAGCTTTCGGAATATTCCTTGGTGGTACCCCTTTGCAGATCGGCGCGCTTGCGACATTGCCACCGTTAATCGGGGCGATGGCTCAGGTCTTTGGTATGAAGCTGGCTGAGCAGGTGCGTAGTAGACGCGGCGCGATCGTTAAGTGCATTCGGGCTCAGTCTCTCCTTTGTTTACTCTTTGGTCTTGTAGCGTTTATCTTTTCGTCAGGGTGGTGGGCGCTCTGTGCCTTAATCGGATTGGTCGCGGTATATCATGTTACAATCGGACTAATAGCGCCGCTCTGGACCAGCCTCGTCGGAGATCTCGTACCCCCAACGGCGCGTGGTGAGTTTTTCGGATATCGAAATAAGTGGATGTCTATCTGTACCTTTGTCAGTGTGGTGGTGGCGGGAGAGTTGATCTACGCGTTGACTAAGCGCGGCTGCGAGGCATGGGGCTACCTAATTATCTTTCTGGTGGCGGCCCTTAGTAGGTGGGCTTCAGGACACGCCTTTAAATTAGTTCCAGATCCGGCGATCCATATACCAGATCACTCTAAATTCTCATTCTGGCAATTTATATCGAGAGCCAAACAATCTAATTTCGTGCGTTTTGTTTTCTTTGTTTCCTCAATGAATTTCGCCACCGCGATCGCCGGACCGTACTTCGCGATGTACATGCTAAACGACCTAGATTTATCGTATCGCGAATATATGGTTCTCGTATCGGCGATGGTTTTGGTGCAGTTCGCCGTGATGCGTTCTTGGGGGAAATTAAGTGATCAGTTTGGCAACCGAAGGATCCTTGGTATCTGTGGAGCGCTGCTCTCGGTTAATCCGATGTTATGGCTGGTATCGACTAATTTCTGTTGGATTATCTTTATCCAGTTATACAGCGGACTATTTTGGGCTGGATTCAATTTAGCGGCGGCGAACTTCGTATTTGACGCCGTAACAGCTCCTAAGCGCGCGAGGTGTCTCGCTTATCAGTCGATTATAAACGGCTCACTTGTATTTATCGGTTCAGCTATAGGAGGTTATGCGGCTAATAATCTTCCGAGTGGGCTTAACGCATCATTAGCGCTCTGGGTAAATGAATCGAAGTTTTTAGCACTCTTTGTTGTGTCGGGTCTCCTTCGCGCTCTAATCATGCTCTCTCTTTTCCCCTCTTTTTCTGAAGTACGGAAGGTCCAGAAGGCGCGAGGTTATCAGATCTTGGTGAGGGTAGTGTCTCTAAGGCCCCTTTGGGGAGCTACCTTTGGGCTAATCTCTGATAAGCGACGCCAAGTCGATGGCGGGAGTGATGGGGGAGGAATGGGATAGCGAAGCGGGGTGGATATAGTTACGGTTTAGGGGACCAGAAGCCTAATATGCGTTTTGCTTTGTTGAGCTGTTTGTTGCCGCTCGATTCGCTGAATACGCCCTCAAGCTGCTTAAAAGATAGATAAACACGTCGAAGCTCCTCTGGTGATAGATCCGGGGTGTTGAGCGGCCAATTTTGCTGGTCGCCTCTGATTAGCTTGGCGTATTGGTGTTCGTCTTCTACGTCATTAATTTTTTTTCGGAAGTACTGTGCTACGGCTTTGGCGATTACTTTGGTACCTGTACTGTCCGCACGCTTAATTCGCCTCTTTAGATCCACAATACATACAAAAGCACCCTGCTGAAAAACTGTCATATTAGGAAGTTTTTCTGGTAGCTGCTCTAGAGTCTTCAGTGCTTTGCGGTGTGTTTTAGTTCCAGGCGGGTGCTGCTCGATGAAAGCTTGAATTGTTTCAGCACAGAATGTGGCTTCTTGTAGGTTGAAAGCCCCGTCTTTAATAACAATTTTTTTAATTTGGCGGACTTCATGCTTCACGTATCTGCCTACTGTCTGGGCAAACTTATTTGGAAACTCATTCTCCTTCTTGACCTTCTCAATGATAGTTTTAAGCCACTTTAGGCTGGGTTTTAGCGATCCATTTAAATCTTGCGGAAAATTCACTTTAACTTTATCAAAATCATGCTCCAAGGTTCGTGGCAGTTTAGTTTTCACGATAGCCTTGAGAGCCTGTGCCAGGCTCCTTTGGTAGGCACTCACTAATTCGTCTATGTTACTTACAGGATCTTTGCTTAGGTATGTAAAACATCCCACAAACTGAGCCAGCGAGTTGCCTAAAAGTCTGGGAACTATTTCATTCAGAAGAGCCTCTCCCTTTTGTCCTGCCATAGATAGAAAAGACGGGCCAACGCTCAGAGATTTAAGGTTCCCATTGTCTGGATCGACTACGATTGTCCTATTCGGCAACTTAAAGCCACCCGATAAGAGAAGAAAAGCGTGCCACTGCGCCCAACCGGATACTGCTTTTGATAGAGTGTCTTGTGATAAGTCTTTTTTAGATAATTTATCCGCCCGAATCTCCGGTCGAAATTCACGGAAACGAATACTTATCTCGGAGCTGGAATTAGTTTCATCAGAGATCTGATGGTAAATAAAATCTGGAGCTAAGGTAATTACACCTGCCGGTGAGATAGATCGCAGAATAGCACTCGATAGTTTATATTTGGCTTCCCGTAAGTCTAGCTGCCAGTCGGATATTTGGTGCGGACACACCTCCACAACTAGCCAAAGAGGTGGTTTCCCCAGCTCGCCAATCTCGAATACAAGGCTCCGATAGGCTACAGCTCCCATCCTCCGGCTCTCACTCTCCCGGTGCAGCGGCTCGCCCTCGTAGACCTGAATCCAGTCGGCTTTTTCTATATCAAAATCCGGCCTAATTTGTTTTAGGCTCTCCCGAGTTGATTCAGTTAGAAGCCATTTAGTCACAGAACGGAGGGTTGAATCAGCCTCATGATCAAATTGAAAAGTTTTGTTATCACCCTCAATGACGAATCGCCCTAGCGGTTTCGGTTCGACTCGCGTAGAGAATTGCCTGCCGAGCTCAATGCCGATTTCCCCATGGCGAAGAACTCTTGAAATAACCTTAACTAGATCGGAGTCGTCGGAGTTTAGGGAGTGAAATTTAGGATACTTCTTTTTTAAGATTTCAATTGCATTCGTTAGCTCTCCGCTTATGCGCGCTCTTTCGTCAGGCCATGATTCCTGGTCCGTATTTTCTACGCTAGAACACGTGTCTGCAATTGTCTGTGCAATTTCATCGTGAGTTTGATCTCTCAAATCTAAGCATTTAGAACTGCTATCAAAAAGAAATATCAGCCCTTCGCGTACTTTATTAATGTTGCGTCCCGCGAAATATCTGTTTAATTCACTCAAAGCTTCTTCTACATCTGATTGACTTTTCTCCGTATTAGTTATCAGCCCGGCGATTCGTTCAAGATCTTCTAAAAAGAAGTAGCGCGACCCTTTAGTGCGGTCATAGAGGTAAGGAACTGCGCTTTCATGTAGATACTCGATGTTTTTGTCTACTCCTGCCTTTCCTGATTTAGCATGGGCGGTATCAACCTGATACAGCCGGCCGAGCATCTTAGCTACATCTTGATCTTGGGCTCCGCTGTAATCAAAATCCAGTATGACCTTGCCTTGTTCTAATTCGGCTACCTTAGTAGCCATTTCAATCGCCTTTTGGTACCTCGTAAGGTAATCACTTATTTTTTGGCGAGCAGATTCCTTCTTACTTAGATCGCTAGACCCGATCTGCTCCATTGTTTCAACGGATAATGGAGCGAGAGAGATGATTATGTCCGAGCCGTTACGAAATGCTCGAATGTGAGTTTCCGACAGAGAAGATTTATTTCTTTCCAGATAATCTTTGGTATCCAAATGGACTAAAAAGTGCGTTCCGCATCGACTTAAGTTAACACCTATCGCGACCACTCCTGACTCTGGGTAAATGTTGACCTTTACCAAGTTCTTGGCGCAAGCCTTAGGATTGAGCCCACTGTTGTCAGACTCCTGCCCAATATCGATCACACCAAAGCCAGCTCGCTGGGTATAGTTTATGACGAGAGAATCGCCTATTCCCTTCTCATGCTCTCCTCCTTCCGATCGGAGGCTATTACCAGTGGTGGTACTAACCATATCGATAACTCTACATTCGCGACCAGAATTTTAGCTCAATAACCCAGGGCGCCGCAGTATTCTTGGCAAACTGCTGGGATAATTAGCAAAATATTTTTTACCACAGAGGACGCAGAGGACACAGAGAATACCCCATAATTGCCCATAAAATGGCCGTTCTCTGTGTCCTCTGCGTCCTCCGTGGTGATAAAGAACTGCGACGCCCTATCAATATAACCTTGCACTCTTGATTAGTGGCGCTGCAGCTACGTGTGCACGTTTAAATAAGAGTTTACTCTCATCTCTCTCCTAAGCAACATTTTGCACTCAGATAAGTCTTCAGTTTATTAGGGGATCTTAACGATCTCACAGGGCGTCGCAGTGTTTTGGTAAGCTGCAGAGATGATTAGTAAAATATTTTTTACCACAGAGGACGCAGAGGACACAGAGAAAACTCATTAATTGCCCATAAAATGGCCGTT
>JBIKWQ010000062.1:0-19804 GCA_044356215.1 Bdellovibrionota bacterium
TTCCGTGCTTCTTTGCGGTCATTTGTGTCTTCCATTTACAAGCATATGACACACTCCGAAGTATTTAGATACAGAAAAACACTGTGATCGTAGGTAGAACAACCGCTAGATGTGGGTAATAGTCAGGCCTTATGGAGGCTACGGGCCGTATTTTTTGCGCGAACAGGTTGTCGAGAGATTGGACGATGCTCAGGCAAAACTTGATCAAGCACTGCCAGGGGCCCGGCTAAAGATTTTTGATGCTTTTAGGCCGAAGAGTGTCCAGATCTATATGCGCCAGCTCTACTATCAAAAGGCTGTGATTAATCTCGGCTATGATCTAAATAACATGGCCGCTAGTCAGGTCGACGACGCATGGAGGTGGGTGGATACAGTTTGGGCTAGGCCAAGTAACGATCCAAACCTTCCTACTCCTCATTCAACCGGAGCCGCGATCGATCTGACCATCGTAGATAGCCAGGGAGCTGAGATCGATATGGGTTGCTCAATTGGTGAGGTATCTGAGCGAATCCTTCCCTCGTATTATGACCACCGCAGCACCGTAGAAGCAGCGACCTTCGCCAAGAATAGGGAGCTTCTGCGAAGCGTTATGGAGGGTGCTGGATTTTATCGCTTAAGTCATGAGTGGTGGCATTTCTCTTACGGAGATCAATTCTGGGCGCTAATAGAATCACTGCGGACAGGTAGGACGGTGCCGTCTGTATATGGAGAGTTTATCGAGGACATGTCTTGATTTTCGCCGCAGAGGAGATCCCCCTCGGACCGCGCGCCTCTGGCGCGCTTGTGGTAAAGCGTTAAAAAAGCTGCCCGCATTCCCGAGTGTTGTCTAATGCAGCTATAAATAATTTCTACCACGAGGACGCCTTCAGTTGTCCGCATAGATAGTTCGCTCAACTATTTATGCGGACAAAGCTCTTTTTTATTGCCCTGTCCGCATAAATAGTCTATACAACTATTTATGCGGACAAAAATAGTGGGCCGAGAAAGTGAGCTGGCAAGCTTGAGGACTAGATTCGAGTCATCGAAAAGTGAGCTAGTTGTAATTTACGGAAGGCGCAGAGTCGGTAAAAGCGCGATCATCCATCAGTTCCTTCAATCCCTAAATTCTTCACCTAAATCCACCGCGCTTGTCTC
This sequence comes from Bdellovibrionota bacterium, assembly GCA_044356215.1. Classification (GTDB taxonomy): domain Bacteria; phylum Bdellovibrionota_C; class UBA2361; order UBA2361; family OMII01; genus OMII01. Next base: position 1,135 of record JBIKWQ010000062.1, read on the forward strand.
GGCGAAGTCCAATAGAGCGCGAACTCTAGCCTTTGAGGCATTAGAAGGCCAAGGGACGCCCGATCAACTAACCCATTTCAGCGGAAGATTAAAACAGCAGATCCCTCACGCGCTCCCTAAAAACGCTCGATTTGAGAGCTGGGATGAGGCATTCGATTTTTTGACCCTCTATATATCGCAACAGGACGCTAAAACAGTAATCGTCTTCGATGAGTTCCAATGGATGGCCGCCGGACAGAGCAAGCTCGTAGCTCTTATAAAATATTATTGGGATAACCACTGGAAAAATCAGAAGGTGATGCTAATCCTCTGCGGGTCGATAGCATCTTTCATGGTCAAAAAAGTTCTGCGCTCAAAGGCGCTCTATGGGCGATTTAGCCTGCAGATGCAAATACGAAAGCTCACCGCGTCGGCCGCCCTAGAGATGTTTAGAGGGAAGATTCCGAAACTAGAGATCTTGAGATACTTAATTGTATTTGGTGGAGTGCCGAAATACCTTGAGGAGATAGACCTAAAGAGATCCTTTGAGCAGAATCTAGAAGAGCTATTTTTCTCTGATAACGCGCTCTACCTCGATGAGTTCGCGAAGATATTTGACGTGCACTTTAAGGCTCCGAGAACATACCTAAAGATAATCCAAACTCTTAATAACCGAACACTTGGACTAGAGGAGATCTCAAAAGCTTTAAAGATGAGATCTAGCGGCGGAGTGCGCGCCTACCTTGAGAATCTTGAACTTAGCGAGTTTATCAGGCCGTATCACACGTTTCTTAACGGTGACAGTCGCTATGTACGATATAAGTTGTCGGATGAATTTACGAACTTTTACCGACATTTTGTCGCCTCTAATAGAGGAATCATCGCGAATGGGGGAGGCCGGCATCTCTTTAGGAATAAGATCCTCAAGCAACTTCAGCCTTGGCTAGGGCTTGCTTTCGAGAGCTATATAATTAACAACGCGCTTTACGTCGCGGAGCGTTTGGGATTTGCGGATAAAGTCGAGTCGTTCGGTCCGTACTACAGGAAGGGAGAGAGCGGAATTCAGGTCGACCTGATTTATTATCGCTCCGACGATACGATCTCAGTTTGCGAGATGAAGCTTCAGTCCACTCCGATCTCAACTGAGGTAATACCGGCCTTTGAAGCGAAGTTAAAGAGGTTGCCTCCACTTAAGAAGAGCGTAAGGATCCATAAAGTCCTAATCGCGGCCAACGGTATAAGCGAGGCGCTCCGGGTGGCTGATTATTTCGACAGTGTAGCCACCGCGGAGGGCCTGTTTTAGTTTAGCTATACCTTCATGCTTACAACTCTCTTAATTTCCCTAATAATAGTCATAGCCTTCGGCGGCGAGGCGCTATTTGGGTTCGGCGGCGGATTAGTCGCGGTGCCGCTGCTAAGCCTCTTTCTCGATGTTCATGAGGCGGTTGTTCTTGTCGCTATCTTCCAGTTCCTCCTAGGCTTTCTCGTTCTGAAAAACTTTCGAGAGGTCGCTTGGTCACTACTGCCACCACTTTTAGTAGGAATGGCTCTCGGGGTTCTCATGGGGGTCAAGATACTGCCGATAGTGTCTGAGCAGCTACTACGCGTCTTACTGGCCGCTTATATCTTAGCGTTTCTCGTTAAAACCAAGCTCGCGCCCGAACTTGCAGTGACGCGTGCTTCGTGGACCGGCGGCATATTCTCAGGGGTAGTTTCAGGATTTCTCCAGGGCTGCCTTGGAATAGGTGGCCCAGCGATGGTGATATACTTGAAAGGAATTCTCTCCGATGCCCGAGTGTTTCGCGCCTCGGTGATATTCTGTTTGTCGATAGTTAACCTGATGCGAATCCCTCTGGTAGGCTATGAGGAGCTTCTGTCCCCGGGAATTATCGAGATGGCGCTCAGCGCGCTTCCGGCTTTTGTTATCGCTGTTTTCCTTGGACAGAGGTATTACAGACGGATCCCAGAGCAGATGTACTTTAGGGTGGTTTATACCTTGCTGGCGGTGACTGCGGTTAGTTTAATACTTAGAGCGGCAAACTAAGAGCTCGCGGCGCAGGCAATTTTGCGATTAGGGTGATCGGTAATAGCAGCGACGTGAATGAATCACTTCAAAATGTTTAATTCCTTAAGGTCCAAATTAGCCACTCTGCAAGACATGAACCTAAACTTTCGGCTCGCTATCCTATCTATTGCTGTAGCGCTGGTTTTCATAGCGTTAATTTGGATACCTCAGATGACCAACGCACTTTTTGTTGACGAGGCTGGTAGTTATTGGGGAATCTATCATCTTGAGATTCACTCGGTGCATGGAGAAACCTCTCTTTATTATCGGATTCTTTCTATCTGGAGCTCGGTATTTGGGACTTCCGAAATAGCACTAAGAAGCCTCTCGGCAATAGCGATGTTTGGGGTACTCGCGCTGTTTGCGGTCTTGAGTACCCTACGTTCGTCGGTAGTCTTTTTCTACGCACTGCCACTAATCGCAGCTAGTTATTCTGCCGTTTTTTCAGCCGTGCTCGCACGTCCGTATGGGCTTGGACTTCTGGTTGTAATGTTTTCTATCGTCATTCAAGAGTACGCCGCACGGAGTCGAAAGACTTTTTGGCTGCCCTTTGCATCTGCGATTTACGCACTAGCTCTTTATTTTCACCCAACATTTATCTTTATAGCGCCGGCATTCGCTCTTCAGTTCTGGCAGTCACCAGCAGCCCAACCTAGACGTCGGATTCTAGTTTTTTCGCTAGTTGTGTTCGGCATCGTAGCGGCTCCAGCTATACAGCACTCGCTATCGTTGTTCAATCGTGAGCATTCTCTTTCGTTCGTCGAGGGACCAGTCACGCTGGAAATGATCGCGGCCTTCCTGATTCCTAAGTTGATGGGTGTGACGGTGTTAATTGCGCTCGCTACCAAAGGATTAATTTACAAAAGGAGTGAATTTCTTAGTCCTGGTGCTTGGAGCAACTTCAGAGAGGGATTAGTCTGGTTTTTATCTGTTAAGCTAACCGCGTTAATCGCTGCGCTGCTAGTTAATCCGGCCTTCCTTGTCCCGCGATACAGCCTCTTCGCGGATTTCGGTGAAGTTGTCATGGTGGCCGCGCTTTTGACGAGTATTAAATCATCTTCTGTTCGTAATTTGATGTGGGTAGGTACTTTAACCATCTCGCTTGCGCCATGGTTACTTCAATCCTTTCCCGACACGGCATGGAGGCCTGCCATGGAATACGCTCGGCGACAGCAAGCGCGGAATTGCACGCTCTTCGCTATTCCAGGATTTGTTGAAGCTAAAAATTTTGAGCTTGTCTCGCGGGAACCAACAGCTTCATTTATACGCTCGCCTCTTACTTACTACAATCTGCAGGCCGAGCTCATCCCATTTGAGCTGACGAGCGCCAACGAACTAGGGTATTTCGAGCGCCAGATCGCTCCCAAGGCATTGGCACAGTCGTGTAATCTGCTGTTACTGTGGAGCATGGCCAATCCAAGAGATCCAGGGCCTGCAGCCCTTTTAAAGCTTCTTAAAGACAATAATTTTAACAGGCGATCTGAATTCGTAGCCGGTACTGTACGAGTGCTGCATTTGGAACGCTTACCTTGAACCTGGTCGATGTTCTTGCAGCTCAGCGATCGGCGCTAGGGCGAGTGATGTCGCGGATCCGAAATCAAAGTGCGCTAGTGGAGTACCCTTTCTGAGAGAGGCGGCGAATGAGGCCACGGCTTCCTAAGAAGTTTTTTCATTATTAACTCCTCCTTCATTTTGAGCGCGTGGAGGAAAAATCTTTCCAAGAGCCAGTATCACTGAGCCGGTACCCCAAAGGCATAGAGTTGGCGCGATGCCGCCGCTAGAAAGGTATATCAAGTTACCTAGGCCGAATTGATAGTTGCATGCGGCGTTAAAGCCAAAAGGAAGGGGAGAGCTGTTAGCGCGCTTGCCAAGCGCGAATACCGCGAGGATTCCGCACAGCGAGGTGAGAGCGGCGGAGTAGAAGATCGGAGGGGCTTCCTGCAGAGAGATCCCGTTTAGCTCTAGCGCCGAAATTCCCGCCAGAATGTCGGCGATCCCCCACCAGAGGGCGCCATTAGCCAAGCACTCGAGAAGCGGGCTCGCTTTTTTGCTAGGTACGTCACGATCTATTGTGGAAAAGTCTCTGTTAATATCCCGTGCTGTAAAGAAATTTCCCAGGGCGAGAAAAACAAAGGTAGGAGTTAAAAGGGTGTTAGCCGCCCCTGCGATAAAATTCTCGGCCGCGCAGAGGACAAACGCGACGCTTAGAGAGTAGCGGTAGATTCCGGGGGTAGACAGGAGATCCCTAGCTTTTGAGATTAACCCCTCGCTTCGTGTGCCGGTAGTTTGAGCATCCCCCTGTTTTAACTTTAACCGAGCAAATCCCTCATTATAGATCGCCAGACCAGCACAAATTACATTGAGCGCAAAACCTAGATTCAGGTGTGATACTATCAGGAGATTGCCGATTAGTGAGGGGGTGTTGTTTGACCGCAGGGTCGATAAAAGGATCCCTTTAAACCCTAATCTAGGTGCCTTTATAGATAGTCCCTGGTCATTTGAATCGCGCTCTTCGCCTGCCTGACTAGCGGCAGGGGCGATCCTAGCCGCTTCCTCGGGTGCCGGCGGCGTAAATGATACATTTAGATCAGGGCCTTTATCGCATGCCCAAGCGACGCGACTCCCTAAAGACTGGGATTCCTGTGTAATCATACAGCTAACATCTCCAGCCGCAGAAGTTACAGGCGCCCTTCCCTGTAGGCAATAAAAGAGCTACCATGTGCACTAAAAGTGCACAAATGAAGTGTCTCTATGCTGCTTCTCGACTCAACAGACCTTAAATCCTTACTAATTAAGAGATTAGCCCAGGCGCCAAACTCCACCGCTAGTGACTTAATGGCTGCATTAGAGAGTGACGGTCACCGATTTTCACGCCGCGCCTTTTACAAAGAGCTTAAAGCGCTTGAGTCAGGGGCGGTTTTGCTTAAGGCTGGAAGGACTTACGCCTTGCGGATTGGTTGGTTGATTAACTCAATCTCATGGTTTAGGGAGGCTTATCTAGCTAACGTCGCTCAAGCCCCACTCGGCGGGGAGGCGCTGTTTGCCAAGGGATCAAAGTTTGCCTGCCAAGGTCTAGCGCGACTCGATTTTATCTGGACTCAGGTCATATTCGCTCTGCGACACGCCGCCCCAAAGGAGACGATCTGTATCTGGAAACCTGAGCAGTGGTTTCATCTAGTTCACACCGACGTCACAGAGTCTTATTTTAAGGCCCTAGGGGATCTTGGAGCCAATCAGCTTCATATAATAGGGCATGATTGCTACACATGTAGACGCGGGGCGGCGATGATCCCCAAGAGGCATGGTAAAGTTGTCTTTAAAGATAACGCTTTTAATACAGGCCTTGAGACGTATCTGACTTTAATCGGCGATTATTTAATAACTATTAAGATCGCGCCTGACTTCGCCTTTAAGATGCGGCAGCTATTCGCCAGTATAAAGAGCGACAAAGAGATGTTATCCGCGGATGCTTTAGGTTTTATGAAGCAACCGGTTCACGCGACACTAAGAGTAGATTACAAGCCGCGGGATCTCAAAGCGATTCGTGAGCGGTTTGAGCGGATAGGGGAAGGGGATCTCTGACTATTACCCACAAATAGCAGTTGAGATGGGAGATGTGTTGGCAATAATCTTGGATTTAGCTCACTCCTGCCAGTCGTGACTACATATCTTTTATACTTTACCTCCTCCCCCCTCTTTTATCTCGCCGCTCCCTTTGTACAAAAAGGATGCGGCGAGGTTTTCATTTAAACAAAGAGGCCAGAGAGAACGGACAGAGGGCGATGTGAAAAAGCTGATCAGGACTAACGAAGTGGGGAGTAGGTAAAATATTTCACTTGTTATCCCAGCAGCTTACCAAAAAACACTGCGACGTCCTTGCCAGTTTGCCGGCAAGGACATCAAGCCTTTTGGTCCGCGTACGCGAACTGGTACGCGTTCCAAAAGCTTATATTTTGCTCTGGGCCTTACTTCAAGTCGTCACGAGCGACGTCCTGCTTTACAATCGCCAGGCCGTTGCGAGCAGAGCCTACAACGTAGAATACTCTCCAGATCTGACGTGGAGTCCTAATTGAGCCACGAAGACGCGCTAGTGTTCCACTTCTTCGGGTTGCCAGGACCGAAATGTTATATGAGAGCCTGGAGTCTAAAGCGCTAAAAATCGCTGATATTTTCCCGTTAGAGATACGTACCGCTGGTGAGTTTCGGTAGCCAGCAACATCGAACTTAGCGAAGACAGGAGCTGCGAACGCCGCATGTCTAACAGCGAGAGTTGAAGGGAATCCAAGATCCTGCGAGTTATTGAAGAGAAGAAGTTGAGGTTTCCCCGAAGCGCTCAAGCTTGCGACAGCCGAAAGCGAGGCAAAAGAATTCTTATCATCAATTACAAGTGACTCTTTGATTACAGACGCCGCGCCGCATTTACCATCGGCGGGATGCACTGTTATCGAATACGTTCCCTTGCCCAGCTCCACTGCTGTTGACTGTGTGAACTTCACTCCCTTTAGAGCGCACGCGCCGTTAACAGCGATATCAACTGGAAGCTCTCGGGCAGTATTCAGATCGAGCCCATTAATTCCATGTATCACCGTTACAGTCGCCGCATTCGCTTGGTTAATTCCAAACGCCACTAGCGCCGCTAAGCCAATAAATACTCTTCTGCCAATTCTTATCTTCGGTATCATTTTGTCTCCTTTTTGGACGCAATTATCTCACTCGTAGGTAATTGGCTGCCCAGTTTTAGTACATCAGTTATTTGAGAGCTATTAAGCTAGCCAGCGCTAATTTAAATGCTGCTCGATTCTGACAGTAATTATGCAGGGTCGGAGGTCTTGTGTCAAGTCCTATGCTTGGGGGGCAGGTTGATCTGATTTCTGTGTTTCCCGGGTCGATTTAGGGCGTCGCAGTGTTTTTGGTAAGCTGCTGAGACAATTAGTAAAATATTTTTTACCACAGAGGACGCAGAGGACACAGAGAAAACCCCATAATTGCCCATAAAATGGCCGTTCTCTGTGTCCTCTGCGTCCTCTGTGGTGATAAAGAACTGCGACGCCCTAGGGTCGATTTGTTGAATGTGACTAGTAATGCGAGACAGGGTAGAATTGGAAGGCTAGTTCGGTGCTAGAGAAAGAGCGATAATCCTGCCGATGCAGGCGTGAGCTTCTGGATAATATGCGAGGGAGAGAAGACAAAGCGAGGGCTCAAGGAGACAAAGCGCCGGAAGATGCGCTAGCGCATCTATTTAAGCCGATCGTTATAGGAGTCGACATAGCCCCTATGGCCGTGAGGCCGAGTTTTGCGGAGATCTTGAAGCAAGCAAGAGCAGCCTCGGACTCTATCGAGAGCAGTGCTCGGGAGGGCCGTGACCGAACAGCGTTAGTTGGAGCGGATAACTTCCTACAGGTTCTCCGCGAACACAATTATCTCGGCACTAAGGTAGGAGCCCTGTTCCTATATCAGAAAGCACTTACGCATCTTAATCTCGGACAACCAAAACACGCCGTTGTTTCACTTGAGAATGCCGTTAAAATTCTCAATGAGCTTGGCTCGTCGCAAACTAATCGATCAGGAGAGAATCCCCTTAACCAAGAGCAGACACAATCATGGGCTTTTAACGCGCTTACTCCGGTTTCAAAGTCAGATGTTTGGCATGTGAAGAGTCAGTTGCTTAGGGCGTATAATAGTCTTGCATTACGCGATCCTGCTTATGCGAGTTGCATCCCGAGTTTGGCTAGTCAATTGACGAACGAAATGAAAGGAGTTGAGGAGCTTGAGGATATTGGCAGATGCTGTGCCGAGGCGCTGTCGTGCTATGCTCTCTATTTGCTAAGGACAGCAGAGAATAAAAAATCTGTGTCTCCCGAGGATTTTGTGAAGCCAGGCGAACTGCTTACCGAGGCGTACAAACTATTAAAGAGCGGATGTCAAAAGGATGATGTTGAGTTGCTACATTGTGGTATTCAGCTTGCCAATACATTAAACCTCGCGGGGAAAGTCGCGGAAGGAGCTAAGATACTGAGCGAAGTCACTGGAGAGGCGGAAAAATTCAAGCTCGTTCATGTAGACTCACTCTGGACCCGAGCAGCTCTTTGCCTAACTTTAGTGGAGCAACTATTCGAGAAGCCTCGGTTAGACGGTGAAAGATTGAAAAATTTCCGTGATAGTGTCCGAGCTCTTGGCGTCCGAGTTATACTAGGTGAAGGGGAGATAAAAGACCGTAAAGATGTCTATCGGCTGACAGTTAATTTAATTAAAAAAGCCAACGAAGAGCTCAAAAAGGCCGAGCGAATTGTTAAAGATGAGAGGCGGGACCCATTAATTAAGTGGAGAGAGATCCAGATCCTGCAGCAAAAGCTCAGACTAGAGGCATTACCTAACGACGATAGAGCCGAAGAAAATTGCTCGAAAATAATGGCGCGGATCAACAAACTTCGAAATGATCGGAAGAAGGCGGCCGGTAACGTGGAAGATCTATATATTGGCCCCTCAGATTTGAATGAGCCCTAGTTGAGACCCGCCTGGAAATAAATTAACGTAACTACTAACCAGAAAAGACACACCCCCTATTAGGTGGTGACAAGAAAGAAGATAGACGAAAGGTGCCATGACGGCATCAATCCAAAAAACCGGAGAGTAGCCCCGCTATTTCAAACCACAATGCCATTAAAAGTAACAAAAAATGCCAAGATAATTTCAAGCAGATGCGTCATCGCTCTTCTAGCCGTCTTTGTAATCATCGGAGCTACTTTAACTACAGCCGAGGAGTCCCCGAATCCGTTTCGTATCGGTTTTGTGGTGCCTCTATCGGGACCAACGGCAGATTTTGGCTTCGCGATACAGAGCTGTGTCGATTTGGCGCGACGAGATCGTCCGGAGCTGTTTACTAATGTACGTTTTCTTTTTGAGGATGTCGCCGCGGATCCGAAAACCGCTATCTCTGCCTTTAGAAAGCTGGTAGACGCGGAGAAAGTTGATATCACGGTTGTCTGGGGGGTGACTTTCTGTAAGGCGATATCTCCATTAGCTGAGACGCTAAAGACCCCAATGATAGGGCTCTGCTTGGACCAGGGGATCGCCATTGGTCGCCACTATGTAATTCGTTTCGCTAACACACTCGACGAGATAATGGGGTTCCAGGCAGGGTGGCTAAGTGACCGTGGTCTTAAAAAGATCGGCATACTTCAGGCGGAGCACCCGTATCTTGAGGAGCTAACGCAGGCCTTAAAGCGAAACCTTCGGCAGGGACAGACCTTTGAGCTGTTCGATCGGATCTTAAATACCGACATGGATCAACGTTCTCAGATCCTAAAGATCCTCAGGCGTAAGGGTGATTTTGACGCGATCGGCGCCCTCCTAGCGCCGGGGCAAGTCTCAACCTTCCATCGACAAGCGCGGACTCTTGGGCTTTCGCTGCCGATATTTGGCTCTAATTTCTCTGAGTCGTCGACTGAGATAGAGGCGAGCAACGGAGCGATGAATAATCTTGTATTTTCGAGCATAGCGGTCAAGGAATCGTTTGTGAAACGCTACCAGGGCCGGTTCAATCGTGAGAACGCGCTGGGTTTCGGAGCGGCGGCCTATGAATTCGCTATGACAGCCGGAGAGCTATTCAATAAAAACAGCACCAAGCTCTCACCCTCTGAGGTGGTGCGGCGGATGGCTTCTGTAGGTCCGCGAGATGGCGTCGCCGCTGGGCCGTATCGCTATGTCAACACTCCGTCAACGGGCCAGTATTTTCAATTTCCAGTAACTATAAAGAAAATTCAGGACGGGCATTTTTTGCAGGAGGGGAGTTGACGGGGGTCTGAGTCAGTCAGATGCGACGCGGAGTTTGCTCCCTCTCTCTTTCAGCGTCGCGCCTTTTGTTCTTTTAAAGCCCGTGTCTGTTCCTCGATTTGCTTCCTGAGGTTTTCGGTGAATCCCGCCGGAGTAAGGATGCTTAAAGCTATCTTGCTATCGGGAAATGATTGATTAAAAGCTAAAACATTATCGCTGACGCCATGCATCCCTCCAAACACGAATACCGCGGCATTAGAGCCGTGACGAGCCGCGTGATTTACCATATTCCTCAGTAAGAACCGCTCACGAAACTCCCCATTAATCAACAGTAGGCGAGAATCTATCGGTTCTTGACTAAGTTTCAAGCCTTGCTGATGTAAAAGTCGCGATTCGCCTGGCAGAATATGCTTTACAACCCCATCTAGATAACTTCCCTCTATGGCGTTAAACACCATGGCCCCTCCGAGTACATCTTGAATTACCAGCGCATCTTGAAGGGCTTTTTTGTAAGCGCCGTATGAGGTTGTTCCGAGTTTGAATTGATTAAACGCGGCATCGTGATCAGACCATGCCTGGGAGATTCGTTGCCGGCTCTTCAGCGCTAAGCTAAAACCATCTCTCTTGAAATCATTAAGTAGGTTCATCCGCCCTGAAACCGTTTCTGGAAAACTTCCCTCCTTCCAAACACCGTCGATTCCGTAATTGCTTGAGAGAAATTTAAGGATCTCCTTGATATTGTTCTGGACCACTTCGACTTGTGATCTTTCGCTATTGAATTTAGCTACGATGCGAGCGCGTTCATCAGGAGGAAGTGTTGGGTTAGCGGCCCCTGAGCTGTATAAATGTGACAGAATCATCTGACACAGAGAACCTCCGTGGTAGTCTTGGATAAAGAAGATCCTAAGCGCGGGATTTGTTGGGTTAATCACATGCTTCACGTCTTCAGCGCCGGGTATTTGCGATGGTGGATTCAGAAGGAGGCTTAGTGTTTGCGCCGGGGAGGAGCTGGCTGGAAATTCCCTTAAATCGGGTAGGTCTTTATTCCAATCGCCCATAGCCCGCGTCAAATCTTGCTCGGTGGGGATCGAGTTACCATCACTAATAGGATACGGCGGGAGAGAGTCTAGACGGGGTAGCTGAGGAGGCCGTTGTATCTCTGATTCTCTAGGTGGTTGGGTAGTGGCCGTGATGCTTCCCGATTCGGCTGGACCGCCTTCAGTTCTTTCGCTGTCTGACGGGCTAAAGGTGCACCCTGTAAGTGAGGCGAGTAAGCCAAGAGCCGTAGCTTGAGCGACTTTCATAGATTACACCAAAAGCATCACTCGAGACTCGTTCGCGACACAATCGAAATTCAGCGGTTTTAAGCAGGAGCCTAATCAAATACGAAGAGGTATCTCTTATTAGTGTGCGTGAGATCGCGATCCTTAGTCAACAAGGGCGTGTGGGTCTATACCCTGGATAATACAGCAAAGGATGGCCCGCCATCCGAAGCTTCCGCAGGAAGCGAATGGCGCGTGGGTTACCCGAGATACTACAGTCAAGGATGGAGCCGCCCATGGGAATCGAACCCACGACCCCATCATTACGAATGATGTGCTCTACCAACTGAGCTAGAGCGGCAAAGGATAGTCGCTGAGATAAACCAGCTAACTAAAATTTAAGATGCCACAGTTACAAAAAAAGATACAGTAATCTTAAACTCTACTCCCCTCCGAGTATGACAGTGGTTTAATTTTGCGATTACATCCTCGCCAATACCCCAGTCGCTCTGGCGGCGGCGAAGATCGCTAGATATGGGAAGAAATCTAGGGGAGTTGAGCTTAGTCCTAAAACACACCGGATTAACGAAACTGTGATGGCCGCGAGCGCGACTATAAAAGCGGCGACTACAACTTTGCTCGCAGGTAATGGATGCTCCTTGATCGAGATGTCGTGGTGGATCTGACGTAGCTTCATCGAATTGATAAAGGCGACCGGATCGGTGTTGAGCCCATTAAATGAGATCGTCACGTGAGGTGTCTTGAGCCACTTTCTAAGTCGCATGATCGCTCGGGTCACGATATTTCTCTTTCTTAGATAGTGCTCAGATAGCATCAGATTTAGCTGCTGAAAGCGCGGAGTGATCACTGGCCACGCGCCCTCGATATCCGCCCATCCGAGGTGACCAGTTTTAATGAAAAACAGTCCATCTCTCTCAACTGAGGCAACCGGTTTTGGAAGTAAGATCAGCGCGAGATTTCTGGCGCCCAAATCAAGGGCCATGAAAGCGAAAACAAGAGCGGCCGCACGGTGATTCGGAGACCCGTTGGCGGTTTTTAAAGAGTCATACGCGGCGTAGAGGATCGCGCAGGCGAAAGCGACCTTGATCAATGTGGAGCTAAAGCGCTGTCTGATAAAGAGTGGGGCGATCGTGAATGCGTGGTGTGAGGAGGTCCCTTGAGAGCTTGTTCGACCTCTCTGCTGTTGAGAGTTTCTTGTCGCTTGATCTCGCTCCTGACGCTCTGTTCGTCCGGCACTGGAATTTGAGGCGCGACCTGTATGCGCGTTTGAGTGCGCAGGTTGTCGTGGCTCCTTGCCCATCTTGCGGAGTTCGCTCATGGCGTTGTTGATTTTCTGGGCTTGTTGCTCCGCTTTAGCTTTGAGGCGCTCATCGCTCTGGAAGCGGTCAGGGTGCCATACCCGCATCATATCTTTGTATGCCTGCGTGACCTCCTCCCATGAGGCGTCGGGGGCCAATCCTAGGGTGGCTAGATGTTCGGCGCGCTTATCCATACTTAACTACTCACCGGATCTGTTGGTAGGTTATGCCCTCTCCGGTCTTTTGAGTGACTTAACCGCCATTCTTGGGCTAAAATGTTTACCTTACCCCACCAAGATAGCTTCTGTGGCGTATTTATCAATCACATGATATGATCTTGTTGAGTAAAGACAAAGCGACACCTTCATAACCTATAAAAGGAACAAACTCATGGATACCGAGATTATCTCAAAGCTCACCAAGGGCTATACAGAGGCTATCCTTGAAGGTGAGGCGGATAAAGCCCATAAAGTGATCGACCAGGGGTTGGCCGCCGGAGTCATTCCTTCAAGGCTCTACCTTGAGGTGTTGATGCCAGCGCAGATAGAGATAGGCGCTAGGTGGCACCGCGGCGATGTGACGATTCCACAGGAGCACATCGCGACCCAGATCACACTGCGCCAGATGGCGCGTCTAAGGGCTATGTTAAAGACACGTTTGAAGCTAGGCCTGCGCGCTGTAGTTAGTTCAGTTGAGGGAGATCAACATTTTCTGGGGGCGCAGGCTATGGCGGACTTCCTTGTTGTTGATGGATGGGAGGTTGATTTCTTGGGAGCTGATGTTCCAACGGATCATCTGGTGCCATACGCCAAAGCGCGTGGCGCTCATTTAGTTTGTCTATCAGTTTCGCTGTCGTCTTTGGCGCCAGTGGCGGGCAAGGCGGTGATTGAGCTTAGAAAGATCCCGGCAGCTCCAAAGATCCTTTTAGGGGGAGCTGCTTTTGTGAATCAGCCGCGGTTAGTTGAAGAGGTCAAACCAGATGGCTTCACATTAGATCCGCAGAAGGCGGTGACTATCGCTCGCCAGGTGTGTGGCTTATTAAACGCCGAGAACGCGCTGGCTTTATATCTGCGGAAGCTTGGTCACTCAGTACACGAATATCGTAAGTTACGTGGAATGAGTCAGCAGGAGCTGGCTGATTCATCCGATCTAGATCGCGCTTACATCAGTTCGGTTGAACACGGTAAGCAGAATATTAGTATCGGCGCGATATCGAAGTTAGCCAAGGCGATGGACTTATCGATTGAGGAGTTATTGCTAGGATCTGGCTACTGACCTTATTCGATCTCCGCGTGAGCGGGCAGGGAGCCTCGTAAGGTGTCTTGCTCCATTCGAAGCCACGCTAAATAACGCCTCCTACGATCAGGGTTCTCGCAGCGGTACTCCTTCACGGGTGGATCCCCGACGAAATCTCGGGGATCCTTACCCGGGTAGATCGCCGACCAAGCGGCGCATGCCGCACCATGCGCCCCTACATCGCGCGCATCGACTAATCGGCGCAGAGTGTGTCCTGATATATCAGCGATATAACGCAAGAGATAATCCGACGCGGCGCCTCCACCTGATACGTCGATCTCCACAGGAAAAGCATCGCCGAATAACCCCTTCTCGTGACATTCCTCGATCATCCTGATGATTAAGTTGCCGACGTTCTCGACGACCGCGCGCACTCGGTCTGAGATCTCCGCGCCAGCGCGACAAACCGTCACGTTCGGGACTCCATTAGGAAAGATGGGGCCCTGTGGCTCGTGATTAGTCCAATACGCTGTGGCTAATCCATTCGGATTGGACCCATAAGCCTTATTACAGAGGAGATCTAGTTCATTTGTGTCGGCTGCCCAGCTACGCCTAAGGGGCTCTAGTAGGACCGTTCCTGTCACTGATGAGGTGCTCTCAATCATGAAGCGGTATTCAGGCGTCTGCAGACCGCCGAGTTGTTGCGAGTAAAGTACACCTGTTTTAAGAGATGGCTGCCGAACTATCCGTGAGCTTGTGGCGATACTCAGAGAGGCGATCGTCCCCAGATTTAGCAGCGGTCTAGAGCTAATAACAAAACGACCGAAGAGGGCCGACTGCTGATCCCCTAGAAGAGCCATTAGAGGGGCATCGTTGTAGACTAGATGTTCACTTAGCGATGGAACAATCCGCGGCAAAGTTCTGATATCCACTCCAAAGCGTGAGCATAACCACTGATTCCAAGAACGATCCTCGAGCGAGTAAAGCATCGTCCGCGCCGCCATAGTGTCATCGGTGATAAACAACCTGCCGTCAGAGAGGCGATCAACTAAGTAGGTGTCTAGTGTCGCCACTCGCACGGAGTGATCAAGAAATCTCTTCCTTAAAAGAGCGATCTTAGGCGCGGCGAAATTAGCAAGGGTCGGGAGGCCTGTTATTCCGGAGATCCGCTCTCTTCCTGGACCTAGATCATCGATCGTGGGTTGAGTACGAGTGTCAGCCCAAGTGATTATAGGGTGTTCGATCGCGCCACTATCAGCGCGCCAAGCTAGCACACCTGATCGTTGAGTGGCTAATCCCCAACCTCGGATAGGGCGACCATCACTAGTGGACAGATCTTTGGCTCTCTGAATAAGTGACCTGATCGATAGCAAGATCTCTTCGGGATCCTGTTCAACTGTCGCGTCGACACGGGTAACAGGGGGCGCGGGGCTCGTCCAGCTTGATACCGTCGCTCCTGATTGATCAAGTAAAAGCCCCTTTGTTGAGCTCGATCCCTGATCGATTCCTAAAAACAGTTCGGGCCGCATAATGCATCAAGCTCCTTAACCACCCTTTATTCAGATGGTGTGACCACGCTCGCGGTAGCTAGATTTTGAATGTCAACTACGGTATGCCTGGCCGATTTAAATACAGCCCGGTCACGGATCAATTCACTTAAGAACAGAGGACTCGAACCGACCATCTGCCGTGCCTGGCGTGATTCACTACCGAACGGCTCAAAGTATTCGGGAGGGCTGATTAAATCCGTGCTTTTTATGATCAGATGGGTAACTTTGTAGTCGCGCGCCAGCGCGATAATAGGATCAGGTGTAACGGCCGAATAAGCGGCGATAATAGCGCGGGTCCTTCGGCGCATCTCTAAAAGAAAGTCTCTGTGAAAAACCTGATGACCCTCTCCGAAAACTAGGACCTGTTTACCTGTATAAAGAGGCACGGCGTTTATCACCCCGACCGGCCAAGAGGCTATTACAACGTTTCCTGGGAGCTTATCGATGAACGAGAGCAGCGCTCCATGAGCGGAGAATGTCGATAACCGTTTAACTTGTAACCACGGCCAACCGAGATAGATTATGATCAGAGCTCCACAGATGGCTGTGGTAACCTCCTTTAGCGCGGGCTTGAGCTTAAAGGAGAGAGCATGGATGGCCGCTCCCCAAATAGCCGGGAAGATCACCGGAGTCAGACAAACAACACCGAGCCCGATATACCGAGACGGGATATAGAGAAGGGGAAAAGAGAGTGTCGCCGCCAAGAATGAGATCGGCATAGCGACCCCAAAAATCAAACATCTAAGAGCGTGCGGAGATATAGCTGAGCGATATTTAACTAAGAGCACTAAACCAATTGTAGCAGTCAAGAGCATTACGATCCCAGCTTCAATCCGATTTTCGAGGTGATAAAGCGCGTCGCTGATAGCGGATTCATCGGCTAGTCTTGCGGTTCTCTTAGCTTTTACTCCTGAGATTAGATTCGCGATCTCACGCGGAACCTTTACAAAAAAATCAGTCGGAACACCCCGATCTCCCTGCGTGTAGCGACCGCGCGGGCCCCACTCCGCGAACTCACGCTCCGCGGAGATAGAGAGACGCTCCCCGAATTCTGAACCGTTCCAAAGTAACGGGGCCACGGTAAGAGCCGAGAAAACGGCGCTTAGTCCAAGAGAGACAAAACGTTTCTTGAGCCCCCATGAAGAGATCGACCCGCGGTATTGTTTTGGGAGGAGAGAAAGGAGACCTAGTGTTGTAAGAAGAAACACACCGGCTGCCGGGTAAAAGCTTGTAGCTACAACACTTAAAACCATCAGACCGACCAGTCTTCCTTGAATACCAAGATAGAGGGCTAGCGAGAGAAGAAAGAATCCAAAGCCCCTCTGTATTCCCCCCATGAAAGGCATACTCTTAATGACACCCGCGGAGGCCATGAAGAAAGCCAACGCGGCGGCGCTTGCTCCGGCTAATCTAAAGGCGCTTAGAGCAGAGAGAGTGATGAATCCGAAACTAAGAATAACTGTGATGATCTTAGCCGCTATCGCAGGGGCGTAGGCGATCGTCGCGACGGCATAGGTCCATTTAAACACCGGTGGGATGATCGCCTTTAAGTAATATCGCGCCGTGTAATCAGCGACGGTATCGTTTGATTGGCGCGAGAACCACATCGGAGCGATGTGCTGATAAGCGTCACCGTTTATTGAGTAGGGGTCTAGAAGTGCAAAAACACGCGCCTTAAGCGGTGCCCAGAGAACAAAAGCCGTGAGCGCCACAACGGAGCAGATCAACCCCAGCGCCGCTAGGCGGCGTGTCCAGTGTGTTTTACTTAGGGGTGGCAGATTGGGTGTCACTCGGGGATAGAATTTCTTTGAGCTTTGTTAAACTCTGATGATATCCCTCACGCACGGGATTTTCAGCGCTGAACTTTTTCTCCGCTCAGTCTACAGTCTGGGATATGTTTTGCGCTACTAGATGAATAAAATATTCTAACCACGCAGCAAATGCAGTCCTAAGACACCACAATGCAGCTTATTTAGCGATGCAATGACAGTAAAGATCTAATAATCAGGTGAGAAATTACGAATATTGCTCGCATGTAGTAGTCTTCCGCCACCCAGGCATCTGCTTAGTGTGCGGGCGCTAAATCTGCTTTTTCAGTTTTCTCCACGAGTTTCCCCAGTGAACCTATGAAGTGAGCTCGTCCGGTGTAGTTACTCGTGTCTCCTGCTTCTTCCTTTGTCTTTCTGGCTAACTTGCCAATAACATTTGGGAGGTTTTCAGCTACAACAATCGTCACTGCTCCTGCTCGCATCCCAGAAAAAGCTCCACCTGCTGAATTCTCGAAAACTATCATGTCATCGGTAGGAGCGTCCGGTGATTCTTGGCCATCAGACAATCGATGTCGTAGGAGCTTCCATGGGTGCGGCTGAGGTTTATGCTGACCTTCAGGAACGCAATCAGAGAAAACAGTTGCTTTGAAATACCGCATCAAATCGAGCTTCTCTAAGAGCGGCCTAACTACATGGCTCGGGCTTGAGGTGCATACCCCCTGAGCGACCCCTAGTTTATAAAGCAACTCGATCGACTCCTTCGCGAATGGGCAGCTTCTTACAACAACCTCGCTCAGGGCGTTGATTCTTTTGTGGAGAGCCGGATTTTGTTCGTCGTCTGTCTTCCTTATCCTAAGTTCGACCGGATCTCCGGGACCCTTACTATTAACGAACACAGCGTGATCAATATAAAAGTTGAAAATCTCCCTACGTTTTTCGCTTATGTCCCGTGCTACATCTTCCACTGTTTTTTCTGCTGAATTATCGAGATTAAATCTCGAGAAAATGTCCGGGTATTCTTGATTTAGGTGACTAGCTATCACGATGCTTGTCTCGTCGGGTGGAAGTCCAAATGCAGCGCGAAAGCCAGATCCATTCCAGTGACTTTTTCTAATCTGCCCTTCACTATCTGCCAACTCGGCTATAGCCAGAATGCAAATGACTCGGTGAAGACGCTCTGTGTATGCTATCGTTCCGTCGAAATCCCACCCAACGTGTTTTATTCCCGCTCTCGATATTACTTGCTCAAGGAGCGTGCTGAAAGTGGCGTCGGGGATTATTTTAGGCGCATTAATGTTCCTGCTTAGGGTGTGCCCCTGGTCAGAATAAACAATTTTCTTCGAATGCGGATGTGCAGCTCCTGTATCTTGAGATTGGTCTCTCATAATTTAAAGGTTCCTGGATGATAGCATCGTCGCCATGAAACTCTCTCGCTCCGCATGTCGCGAAATGAGAATTAGCGACTAAATGTAGGATAGCCCACTAAAAAATTTGGGCAGCAAAATGGAGTTATAAAACTCCGGCGACAAAAATAAGACGGACGTAGGCTAATACCTTCGAAGAGTCACGTCAAGCATTAACCGGGGATAGTAGGGCGTCGCAGTGTTTTTGGTAAGCTGCTGAGACAATTAGTAAAATATTTTTTACCACAGAGGACGCAGAGGACACAGAGAAAACCCCATAATTGCCCATAAAATGGCCGTTCTCTGTGTCCTCT
>JBIKWQ010000112.1:0-5823 GCA_044356215.1 Bdellovibrionota bacterium
TACCAATATTTATTCGTAAGCTAAAAGCAATGTGCTCAGGCAGACAGCTTGACGAATTAAGAAAGGTAGCTTAATGATGATTACCTACCACTCTGCTCAAAATTTCAACGGAGTGTCGGACATTCCCAGGCGACCTCGCATCTTGTTGGTAAGTCAAGTCTCTCGAAGCTTCCTGAGTTTATCTGTAGAATTGTCCGTTCCTTCAGAGCTGAATCAAACTGCGCTAGGAGATCTCCAGAGGGATCGATTTCGCGAATAAATCTGCGAGCAACTAGTGAGTCATGTTCCGGGGCAAGATTAGCGGTAAAATTATTATCCAGTTTAAATAGAAAACCAAAGATCCGCTCCTGGCCATGCGCGTGACTTGGAGCCAGACCCATTCCCGCCCCAAAGCTAGAGAGCGCCAAAATCTGAGAGCCGACAATGTTGCGGACGTTGGGTGTAAACATCACACTTGAAGCTTCTAAATTAGAGGGAGAGTAACATAATTCTCCCTTTAACAAAGGACTTTCTGTGTATGCTCATAAAATTTCTTTGCATACTTTTTACGAATCATCTTATCTCCGCATTTTTTTCTTGTAGCTAAAAAGCAATGAGGTACAATTTAGCGATGCAGTTTTCTAAATCTACCAGTCTGGAATCCCTTAGACATGTACTGCTAGGAGTAAGCCTGGGTCTTAGCGGCGGTTTATTGAATGCTCAGGAAGAGCCGGAGCAGGTCGCTAAATCTGATAGCATTGACGTAGCCTCAGGCGTAGCCATTAAAGGGAGCGATTTATTAAGGGCAACTAAGGCCCTCGTCCGGCCTCCATCTGCCGATCAAGAGAGAGAGCAGGGACTGGAGCGCCCTACCTTTCGAGACTTGGCTCGAGCCACTGGGGAATACGCACAAGCGATCTCGGATAGTACTAAGCTGTCTATTAAAGATCTTGTCGATGTACGTAAGGTGATGGAGGACTCTATATTACTCCCCATAATTGTGCATGGTGGATTGGGACTTGAAGCTGGTCACTGGCTTGAGCCGCCACTGCACTCGCTGTACGAAGCGGTTCTAAGCAAACTTGAGGCAGCTGAGCCAAAGTCTCCCAGTGATTTTTATGAGATAGGGCGCGAGCGTGCGCACCACTACGCTCAGCTAATAGCACTTTTTAGGGTCAATAGCTCTGGGTCGAAAGATATCCTTGGAAAGAAATTAGTCCGCTATTACGGTGACCTTGATAATTTCACGATTGGGCAGATCTTTAGTGATCTATCACATGAGGCTAGGAATGATCCGGAGTTTGTCTCCCGATTCATGGTTAATAATTTCGATGAGATTTTGGCTTCCGTAGGTAAGAGACTCGAGAGGTTTAAGACGTCCGAGAATGACCAATCAGATCCAATCGAGTACCTGATTACCTTACCTGAAGCTGTTAGATTAGCGATTAAGCGAGCTAGTGGTTTTGGGATCATAAATGAGCAGATAGAGAAGGATCTTGAGGGCCGAGCCCAAGAAGCTTTAGTCGAGCAGGTCGTGCCCCATCTAATTCCGTTGTGGATCAGCTCATATCGCCAGATTAGCGGCTATAAAGCTGATATCTTCGATGATCGGGCTTTTTGTAATCCGATGGCTCTAGAGCAGACGCGCTTCCGAATGGACTATTTGACCCAGCGTGTCGCGAACCTGCTTGCGATGTGCAGGGACGACAGAAATAAGCTGGGAAATGTTTTTTTTGACCAGATAGATAACCTTTTGGTAACTCGGGGATTAAGTGATGCCGTGGGTTACATGGCGCTGATTCATTTGCCGGCGATGGCTCCCGATCCGAGTAGGAAGGAGTTCTTAGTGGATGCTCTGCGCGCCGGACTGCTAAGTGACGACAAGATCAGCATAATCGGAGAAACTATCGATAGACCGACACAGATAGCGCGAGTTCTGGGACTCTGCTTAATCTCGGACCACTCGTATTTCGCGACTGTTTATAATGATGATAGGTACGACCCAGAGATACTGATCGACTTAGTGCAAGGAATCGATACAAACTCATTCGGACCAACGAGATACGCCAGTGTGCTGACCCCGGCGCAGATGTTCTTTTTTGAGCTTATGGTCATATCCAGGGGCGCCGAACATGCGAATACGATTGATTGGATTAGGCCTTTTGATGAGACCTCAAAACATAAGCTGGTAGACAGAGCGCAAGGAGCTTTGAAGAGATTGGCACTTGATTTATATGAGTTCCAGCCGCGTGGAATCTTTCAGTCTGAGACATTTCGCGCGGACCAGCCTATCGGGACGGCCAGATCATGGGGAACATCACCGTTGTTCATCCCAGATCCGAATCGAGAGGCCGAGTGGAAGCGCTCTCTGGTTAGTTTATTTCGCTATGCGGATCTAGTTCTAGACGAGCATGTGCGTGTTTTTCCTCGTACCTCTGACACCTATCATTTATCTAATCACCTGACACAGTCAGTCGAATTTCTCCGAGCTAGGGGGAGTCTCTATGAGAGGGGTGATGCGCGAGTATTGTGCAAGGCGGCCAAGCGCGTGCGAGATCTTTATTCGAAGAGGGGAGGCGACCGCGAAAGCCTTAGAGAGCGAGATATATTTGATGAGCTTAGTTTGGCGATCCTTGAATTCGCGAGAGACCAAGATAAAGGTATAGCATCGAAGGGTTCTCCCCATAAATTCAGAGATGCAACGGATCGATATGTCGATTTAGCGCAGAGAGTGTGTATCGTCGAGTTCGTTAACCGTGAGGCGCTTAACGCGAAAGTTAGTAACACTGGCGCGCTTGGCCCAATCCGAAGAGATCTGATGAGTATCTGTGAGCCGCTTGGTTTCTTGGAAAGAGAGCCGGACCTAGTAAGATTACGAGAGTCCCCTGATGTTGATTCGTTGTTGTCGAGCTTGGAAGCATATCGTAAAGAGCTTGGATCTGAGATGGCGGAGTTAGCTAAAGAGTTTGGTTTCTAGCCAAGTTTATTTACATCCCCAGCACCCCAGCCACCACGCAACCAACCCCAAACCACTGGACAGGACTTAGTTTCTCAGCCGCCAGAAAAGAGAGGATCGCGCCAAAAGCTACTGAGGTGTTGCGAAGCGATATAGCTCTCCCGGGATCAACGGTCACAAGCGCGGTGATGAATAATAGAAATGAGGTTCCGCAGGTTAGAGCGTGGAATGCCGCAGAGATAATCAGAATAGCCGAGGAGGACATGGTACCTAACGGTACAGTACAAAGTGTGATACAGTCTAGACCTATGCTATCCCCAACTCGAGCATCAGGTTTATACTCGCTTGAAAATTTTATCGAACGAATCCCCCGATATGCCGAGCGGCGCAATTTCGATCGCCCCGGTCATCACGATGTATCGCGGTTATCTCCCTATATTAGGCGCAGGCTAGTTACCGAGGAGGAGGTGGTAAGAGCAGCGCTCTCTAACCATTCATTTCAAGTCACGGAGAAGTTCATTCAAGAAGTAGTCTGGCGAACGTATTGGAAGGGATGGCTTGCCCGGAATCCTAGTGTGTGGAGCTCCTGCATTGCTACTGAGGAAGCTTACAGGAAAGAGACTGATAGCAGTTCGTGGGGTGATCTATACAGGGCAGCGTGCTTAGGTGAGACGAGACTCAGTTTTTTTAATGACTGGGTGCGCGAGTTAATCGACACCGGCTATCTTCACAATCATACGCGGATGTGGTTTGCCAGCGTTTGGATCTTTACTTTGAAGATCCCATGGCAACTAGGAGCGATGTTTATGTATCGCCACCTCTTAGATGGCGACCCGGCGTCAAACACACTATCTTGGCGGTGGGTAGCGGGTCTACAAACCAAGGGTAAGTATTATCTAGCTAACGCAGACAACATCGCAAAGTATTCCGATGGTAGGTGGTGCCCGAGAGATAATGATCTAGCAGACTCTGCAATTGCGATAGCTAACGATCTTCCACAGCAGGGTTTTTCAGATGATTTACTTCAGAGTTACCCTGCAAGATCAGCTCCGCCAAAAGAGGGGAATTTTTTACTTGTGACAACAAGTGAGGAATTATCTCCCGAGCTCTACACCGATCTCATGTCTAGCGTGCGAGAGGTAATAGTAGCGAGAGGTGACACGAATCTAGGACAATCCGGGGTAGTCTTGGAATTCATCAAGCGAGCGTGCAACGACCTAAGTAGCCGAATAGCCTTGCCGGTATCTGTGCAAGATTCAGAGACGGCAATTTTGGAGCGCGTAGTAGCGTCAGGCAAAGACGGAGTAGTGTTTTTAGAAACCCCAGTTGGTCCTGATCGGGATCTGATAAGTCGAGTTGCGAAGCAGACAGAGCAGGCAGGAATTAAAATTTATAGCTACCGATCAAAGTGGGATAGTGAATTGTATCAGTTAGCAGACAAGGGATTTTTCCCATTTTGGGAGCGCGTAAAAAAGCGGATTGAGCGGCGGGATGCGGTGTTTTATCCGAAGGAGTAGGGGCTGTTATCGGAGCGCGGCGCTCCCGCGCCGCCAGTAGAGAGCGCCATCTGTTCGGTATAAATCCCATAAAGTCCTATAATTACCGCGAATCATATAGAAAATCCTGCTAACACTAGTTATAATAAGGGATTGGAAGCTGAAAAAAAGCTTTCATTTATTGATTAAGATAAATTGAGGGGGTGTAAAGGTTTCGACTGGATTCAGGATCGATACGTCTGCATGTCCAGGGTTCCGATGGCCTGGTAAAAAATCGGAAAAAAATAACTGCTAAAAGCAAAGTTATTAACGCTGCTCACCGCTTCGCTGCGAAAGCCGCTCGCTCTTTCGAGCCAGCTTATGCAATCGCTGCGTAAAGTGACAGCAACTAGACTAGCCACCAAAAGTGCCTAGTCGGCTGATAGGGGACGCGCCCGTAATCCCTTAAAAGCTTAATCTTCTCGGGCTCTGGGGTAGCGCGCGCTGCGGCGGTATCTCGAAACAAACAGGAGCTGGTCGGATGTAGCTGTGTGCGTTGATGCTACACCGATGAGAATGACAACGCTCTAAACATGTAGAGGGTGTATTGTGAAGCTTCCAGGACGCGGGTTCGATTCCCGTCACCTCCATACTTCGCTCCCTACGGGAGCTACGTATGGCAAGCCATTCAAGCAGTAAAAGAAGAAGACTGAGGAGCGAAGTATGCCATCCGAAGCCTTGGCGAAGGATGGCCAGATACCTTATCTCCCTACGGGAGCTACGTATGGCAAGCCATTCAAGCAGTAAAAGAAGAAGACTGAGGAGCGAAGTATGCCATCCGAAGCCTTAGCGAAGTGTGTGGGCTTGCCATAGCTTTAGCGAAGTGTGTGGGCTTGCCATAGCTTTAGCGAAGTGTGTGGGCTTGCCATCCGAAGCCTTGGCAAAGGATGGCCAGATACCTTATCTCCCTACGGGAGCTACGTATGGCAAGCCATTCAAGCAGTAAAAGAAGAAGACTGAGGAGCGAAGTATGCCATCCGAAGCCTTGGCAAAGTGTGTGGGCTTGCCATAGCTTTAGCGAAGTGTGTGGGCTTGCCATCCGAAGCCTTGGCGAAGTGTGTGGGCTTGCCATAGCTTTAGCAAAGTGTGTGGGCTTGCCATAGCTTTAGCGAAGTGTGTGGGCTTGCCATCCGAAGCCTTGGCGAAGGATGGCCAGATACCTTATCTCCCTACGGGAGCTACGTATGGCAAGCCATTCAAGCAGTAAAAGAAGAAGACTGAGGAGCGAAGTATGCCATCCGAAGCCTTGGCGAAGTGTGTGGGCTTGCCATAGCTTTAGCGAAGTGTGTGGGCTTGCCATCCGAAGCCTTGGCGAAGGATGGCCAGATACCTTATCTCCCTACGGGAGCTACG
>JBIKWQ010000006.1:0-65314 GCA_044356215.1 Bdellovibrionota bacterium
TTGTGGCTCGCCTCATTCTTCTTATACGCACCTTCCCACCAAAACAAAATCTACATAATTTGCGAATCTGATATCTGCTACTTTAACCAAGCAAACCTGTCGTGCACGTAAACGAGAGACGTACCGGAACTCAGGGTCTGATAGTAACCGAACTAAGATGGCAGAAATGGCAAATCGGGTACGTTTACGAGCAAGTGCAAGTGCACGAGCACGTGGGAATGGCCATGTAGAGCTTATTAGGGATTGACCCTCCCCCTATCCCCCAAACAACCTCATCCCAATCCCACGAGAACTCTGAATCACCCCGGGCAACTGATGGGTTTTTCCCTCTCTGATAAGCGCTCGAACCGCGGGGGTCGCTATCAGGATCTCAGCGTCTGGTTTTAAGACTCGCTCCGCGCCTAATATCAGTCGCTGACTCACCACTACCTCAAGACAATCCGCCAAACTCGACCGCGTCTGAGATCTCGCTTCAGAGGGAAACGCGTTCACAAATCGCTCCACACTGCTGGTCGCTCCAGAGGCGTGCAATGTAGCTAAGATAAGGTGCCCTGTCTCAGCCGCCGTTAATGCGAGTTGAATAGTCTCAAGATCTCTTAGCTCACCAACTAATATTACATCCGGATCCTCGCGAAGCGCCGATCTAAGAGCCGCGCCGAAGGATCGCGTGTGAACTCCAACCTCACGGTGCCTCACAAGAGATCTGATTGAACTATGCTGATACTCAATCGGATCCTCAATAGTAATTATCTGACATGCTCGCTCTCTATTTATCTGGTTTATGATCGCCGCTAAGGTAGTCGATTTCCCCGAACCTGTTGGTCCTGTCACTAGGACTAGCCCCTGCTCGATTGCCGCTATCTGAGAAACAAAACTAGGAAGACCCAGCGACTCAAGACTCGGGATCTCTCGTGGAATGATTCGGATCGCCGCGGCGATGCCACACGAACTTTGATAGACGTGAACGCGGAATCTTCCTAAATTACCTAGCGCGATAGCGCAATCAAACTCGTCCACGCTTGCCAGGGGAGTTTTGAGCGTCTGCGATAAAAGTTTTTCAAGCTCTTCTATTAGCTCAGTGTTGTTTAGAACGGGCCTATCCCTCAGCACTCGGACAGCTCCAGATATCCGCAAAGCTGGAAACTCCCCTGCGCAACAGTGAAGATCAGATGCCCCAACTACCACTGCTTCTTGTAATAGATTAATTAGCCCCACAAACACCCCGTTTTTAAATCACTGTGCTTTACCTCTAAACCTGCTCATCGTAGGATTAGAGGTCGCTTATTTTCGCAGTAATTCAATGCCAGAGACACAAGACAACTTTACATCTCCAGAGGCCCCCGCTTCGCCTGGGCCCGTAAAGGTGATCGGCGTTCCCGGCTCCGCGGCGCCCTACTTTATCTCCAAGCTGTTACGCGAAAACCCCAAAGCTCTTATCGTGGCTCCATCCAGAAAAGTTGCTGAGGATGTCTTTGATGACTTAAAGTTCTTCCTCGGAGGCGATCAACTAACATTTCTGCCGGGTTGGGATACACTCCCACTTGAAACTGTCTCACCCGGAGTGGAGACATCAGCGGCCAGACTCATGGCTGTCAATTCACTCTGCTACGCTTCAAACGCAGTGGTGGTTATGGCGGCTGAAACGCTCTTGCAACGGCTAATTCCACCGGGGGACATCAGAGCTCTTAGCATTACTTTAAAGATTGGCGACTCCGTTGACCGGATGGCTCTCGTTTCTCAACTATTAGATGCTGGATTCTCAAACGCTAAAACCGTCGAGGAGATCGGTGAGATGGCGATTAAGGGCGCTGTTATCGATCTCTTCCCAAGCATCTTAAAACATCCAATCCGTATTGAACTTAGCGACTCCTGCATCACCAGGATGACCACATTTGATCCAGAGTCGCAGAGAAGCATCGCGGATCTCAAGACTATTGAGATCCTTCCTGTTCGCGAGCTATCGCTATCACTATCTGAGCGCTACTCCCCAGCAACGATTATTGAAAGGATACGCGAACGCGCTAAGAGCACCGGCACTCATCCACGCGAGGTAGATAAGGTGATTGCTGCGATTGAACGCCGCGAGCACCACCCTGGGATCGAGCTTATTCAATTCATAGCAGACCCTAATTTGCCGGGGATTCTTGACCTAATCCCGAAGGATACCCTTGTATGTGTGATCGATACCTATCAGTGCCAACGCTCGATCGATGATTATTACTTATCAGCAAAAGAGCGCGCGGAGAGACTATTTCACGATCAACACCTAATACCTCTTGCTGATGAGATCTATCTGGAAGCTGATTCAACGGTACGTGAGCTAAATCGTCGGGCTACACACGAGATCTCGGCGGTAGCTGGCGTTGAATCGCGGGGCCAGGTCGTTAATCTTAGAGCTGAGAGCACTATCGATCTAGCGACTCAGATGCGCACGCAAGTAGGTAGCGGCTCAGCGTTCGCCCCGCTAAAGTCTTATCTTAATCAGTGGCGAAGAAAACATTACACGATCGGATTGAGCGTTGGGTCTGCTTCTCGCGCCCAGCGGCTACAATCCCTGTTGCTTGAGATCGGCACAGACGCGCCGATAATTACGGCATCAGCGATGGCATGGCTTGAATCAGCCAGGAGAACCGGAGTGGCTATCTTAGTTGGCCACATATCTTCTGGATTCCGCGTGCCCGATGATCAGATAAGCTTTTTAGCTGAGAACGAGATCTTTGGAGAGCGTTCTTATCGCTCTGGAAGAGCGCCAAAAGTTAGCGTTAAAAGAATCTTAAGCGCTCTGGCGCTACTAAAAGAGGGCGATTACCTAGTTCATATCGACTACGGCGTTGGAGTATACCGCGGATTAAAGCATCTAACGGTTGATGGAGTCTTAGGCGATTTCCTTCATATTGAATACGCTGATAGTACGCTCTATTTACCAGCGCCGCAGATCGGAAAGATCCAGAAGTTTGTTGGAACAGAGGGGCAAAGCCCAACTGTAGATAAGTTAAGTTCAACTCGTTGGGCGCGCGCGAAACAGAAGGTTCGCGACTCTATCGTAACATTAGCTGGAGATCTGATTAGACTCTATGCATCACGCTCAGTCAGCAAGGGGTGGAGGTTTGAGCCGTGGGGAGCGGAGGACGAGAGATTCGCTGACGCGTTCGCCTACGATGAAACTCCGGACCAACGCAAAGCGATCGAGGAAACGATTAAGGATATGTCGACTGATAAGCCGATGGACCGCCTTGTGTGTGGAGATGTAGGCTTTGGTAAAACCGAGGTAGCCATAAGGGCGGCCTTCAAATGTGCCCAACACGCTAGGCAGGTAGCCATGCTTGTTCCGACTACGATATTAGTCGAGCAACACAAGAAGAATTTCGAGGAGCGTTTCGCGGGATGTCCCTTTAGAGTTGGCGCGATCAGTCGCTTTTATTCAAACGAGGATAATAATAAGACCGTCGAGGCTCTTGCTAGCGGTGATATCGATGTCGTCATCGGCACGCATCGCCTTCTGCAACACGATATCGTCTTTAAAGACTTAGGGCTTTTGATCATCGATGAGGAGCACCGTTTCGGAGTAAAGCAGAAGGAGCGTTTGAGATCGTACCGAAATAATGTTGATGTACTTACACTCACAGCAACGCCGATCCCGAGAACTCTTCACATGTCGCTTCTAAATATTCGGGATATCAGCTTGATTCAGACCGCACCGATGGACCGAAGAGTTGTGCAAACCTATGTAGCAGAGCGTGATGATGCCCTCGTAAGAGACGCGATCATGCGGGAACTCAGGCGCGGTGGCCAGGCTTTTTATATCCACAACAGAGTTCAGAATATAGCTGTTGTAGCGGCGCACCTTGCTGAGTTGGTTCCCGAAGCTCGCTTTGAATACGCTCATGGTCAGATGGCTGAGGCAACTTTAGAGCGGATTATGAAGCGCTTTGTTGATAAGGAGATCGATGTCCTGATATCAACAACGATTATCGAATCCGGGCTTGATGTGCCAAACGCTAATACCATTATCGTTGACCGAGCTGATCAGTTCGGGCTAGCGCAGCTCTACCAGCTAAGAGGTCGTGTCGGTCGCGGAAAGCGTCAGGCCTACGCTTATCTGATCGTTCCCCACCTAAGATCTCTTACCGGGGATGCTCACGAGCGATTAAAGGTCTTGCAGTCTCTGGACACACTGGGTGCTGGTTTTAATTTAGCAGTGCGCGATCTTGAGATCCGCGGCGCGGGGAACCTCTTAGGGAAAGAGCAATCAGGAAGTGTATTGTCAGTTGGATTTGACATGTATTGCCGAATCCTTCAAGAAGCGGTGGCTGTTCTGCGTGGCGACGAGCCTCTACTTGAGGATACAATTGACCCTGATGTGCGAGTTATCGGAGTCGATGCGTTTATCCCTGAGACATATGTACCTGACATCGGTGAGCGCTTAGTTCTCTATCAGCGGCTCTCTAACATTAGGTCGGATGAGGAAGCGGATGACATACGGGTAGAGTTAGAGGATCGTTTTGGGCCATTCTCTGAGGAGGTCGAGAGCCTCCTGTTGATTATGCGTTATCGCAGTCTTTTGCGGCGCCACGGCATCGTGAAAGCTGACATAACGCCGCTGAAAGCTAGTTTAAGCTTCACGCCGATAGCGCTACTTCGTGACGGCCACAAGCCGAATCACAACACGCGGGTTGATGGATTGCTGGCTCTAGATCTGGTTCGCAAAGATCCACGTCGTTATCAGTTCGGCAAAAGCAATACACTGACGATAATTTTTGACAGCAAGAAAGAAAGAACCCTTGGGGATGTGTTTCAGATTACGCAGGATACCTTGGAGAGGATCAGGTATCGGGAGTGATAGGGGGATTTCAGCATGGGGACGAGTTGGTGGACCTGCACCTCTGTGCTCTCTTTGTTAAAAAAAGAGCGGTTATTAATATTTTTCAACAAAGAGGCCAGCGAGGACGGACAGAGGGGGAAAGGCACCAGACCCTCCCCTCTCGTTTCCCTCGCCGTTCTCTTTGTTTAAAAAAGGGCTGTTTTAGATGTTTTCAACACAGAGAACAGCCAGATCGCAAAATGGGAGTCGCGGCGCTCCTTCAGTCATTATCACCTTTAAAATCCAGTCATCACCGAAGCAAAGATCTGATAATCACTCGCTATCTGCGTCCCCTCGACGTTCTGGTACAGCGGCAGATTGACTCCGAAAGTAGCAACGGCTCTCTTTTGAAAATTCGCCATGACCTGCGGTCCCATTGTAAAAGCGGTCTGACCGGAATTAGCTACTTTATCCCCGCTAAATTGCGACTCTCCATCGTAACGAAAGGCCGAATCTACCAACACCGAAAACTCGTTCCCTCTGGCATACGAGAATATGTATCCAGGCATTATATGCAGCGTCGCGGTGTCCCCACGCCTGTAATCATTTGTTCCCGTAGTCCGGCCGATAAACTGCCCGTCGATCACGCCAATTATATCATCGTAACGGGCTACATAACTTGAGCCGATGATCCAATCCACTGATCCGCTTCCCGTTGCCCGGTCCTCTGGATACAAGGCGCTTGTCGGATAAACAGGCCCGCCAGGGATAGGCTGAGGTACTCCATCGGGGTAATTTTTTAATTGCGACGAGTCTCCTGTTGGCAGAATCGTACCGGCGCGAACACGCCAATCAACTAAGCGTCTCTCCGCGACTCCGTGATAGACTCGTTGGTTAACCACCAGGCTCATATCACCGAAGCTTGACTCACGACCACTATCGTATGTGTAATTCGGGCGTGCTGTATACGCTTGCGATACAAAGGGCAGATATATATCTAGATTAGTATCCTCTAATAGGTTCTGTGAGTAGTAGAGGTTTGCCACAGTAGTAGCCACCTTCTCATCGGCCGCGTTAGGCGTGTCTGAGCTACCTGTCAGCATCGTGTGGCGATAATCGTAATCGAACTGCAATCCGATGTGATTCGATACCTGATCAAGCATGGCGCTTTGCAGATAGTTATTAGCCACACACTTATCGCAATCCTGCGCTGTGGTGACGCCGCTAAGCCCTAGAGAAGCTAAGAGAAGAATCGATAAAAAACGCATATTAAATACTCCAACCTGTAGACCAGGGAAGCGAGGTAATCCCGTCCCTACTTAACAGCGGCGTCTCGCGCCACTGAAAATATGAAATCAGAAACCACCTTGCTTTGAGTGTTTGTGTAGAGAGTCTTATCTCCCTTTTTGCAGATCTCATCCTTGCTGATGCTCGGATCACTTTGCGACACCACCCCTACTATTACAAGACCCCCATCCTGCTCGACAAAAAGCGCTCCTCCGGAATCCCCCTTACACGGATGGCTTTCATCACCGCGATAGTTAATCCCGATGTGACTATCGGTAACTGTTCTTATGATGGCACGACCAGCGACTACATCACTCACTGCCGGCCCTCCGTTCTCAGTCTGCCCGTATCCGGCCACAACAGCCTCCTCATCAACCGTTGGAGGTCTGGATAGAAGTATAGGAAGCGGTGGGGCTGGGATCCTAGCTGAGGTACGCACTACCGCGGCGTCGTTGATAAAAAGCGATTGACCACTATTTGAGAAATCTGGATGGGTAAATATACTAGTAGCTACGGTTTCAACCTTTTCACCGTTAACGACCGCTCCAACCACAACTCTAACGGGCCCACCAACCGCGAAACAGTGCGCCGCGGTCAGCACCGCTGTTGGGGATATAACAGTGCCGGTACAAGTAAAGCTAAGACCAGTGATCGATGTGATACTTAATTTAACAACCGATGAAGTATCCCCACGGCTGTCCGGTAAGCATTGCTCCCCGTTGGCTACCTTTGCGCTTACTGAAAATCCGATCTCAGAGCAAGCGGAGCCAGCGCTCAAATCAGAGCCATCACCACCGCTATCTTTTTGGCACCCAGATAGAACAAATCCAAGAACGGCGCCTAAAGCCGCCGACACTAGAAAAGAACGTCTAAACCTCATCAACTGCCCCCTACCTCTCGCAATCCCGAAATCAAATGATTTACGGCTAGTTCATACCACTGAAATAGGTGCCGAGGTACTGATAAAATAGCCACAAGGTGTTTTACAATCCCTGGCCTATATCAGCAATCCGAGCTAGACTGGTCGCCTAGATATGCCGATTTTAATCAGAAAAATCCCGCTAATTGTCGCCGCGACTATCGCCTTAAACTCACAGGCCGCAGCCGCACCAGCGAAAGCCCCGGCGGGAACAAGTGCGGAGATCTTAATCGACGCGGTAATCGCCTCTGTAGACGAGAAGCCGATAACTTTAAATGAGGTTCGCGAACGTCTGCCAACACCTAGAAAAATTACACTTAGCGAGCTAGCTACTGATCGGGAAGCCCAGGAGGCACTTGAGGCTATTATCGGAGAGCGCGTTCTAGAGGCAGAGGCCTCGACTAAACGCGTATCTGTTGATGACGCTGAGATCGAGGATTACATTAATGAGGTCGCGGCGAGAAACTCCTTAAGCCGTCCGGATTTTGAGGCCGTCCTGAAGCGTGAGGGAAAGAGTATTAACTGGTACAGACGCCAGGTGAAAAATGAGATCACAAAAACAAAGCTAGCGTCATCGATCGCAAAAGGCGGAATCAGTGTCTCAGATCAGGAGATAGATGATTATTTGAGCGCCAGTACAAGTCTTACTAGCGATGAAGCTTCGCTTAAGTTAAGGGTGATTACAGTATCCAAAGCCGGAAGAACTCAGGATGATCTCGACGCGCGCGTTAAGTCGATCCGAGCGGCGCTTGAGCTAGGACGAAGCTTTGAATCTGTCGCTAAGGATTTCTCGGATGACCCAAATAAGGAAGAGGGAGGGCTGCTCGGCACAGTCGCGGAGAAGGACCTAAGCGGCCACATATCAGAGGCGGTCGCGTCGGTTGAGGCTGGAAAATACAGCGAACCTGTAGTAACAGATAGCGGAGTTCAATTGTTTTTCGTCGAGCAACGCTTCGCCGCTAAAAGCGATGACGATGATGACGACAGCGAGGAGCGCCAGAAAGCTCGCCGTGAGGAAGCACGTAAGGTTATTCAGGATCGCAAGACCAAGGAGAAACTCTCGTCTTATTTCGGCTCAGAGATCCAGAAGAACCACACGGTCGATAAAAAGTTTTAAGAACAAAGGAAGAGATACTATGCAGATCAATCCGGTAATTTTCAGGGAATACGATATCCGCGGTACCGTTGGAACGGAACTTAACGATGAGTTCGCTCGAATTCTTGGCCGCGCCTACGCGACTCTGGCTAAAGAGCAGGGCCAAAACCGGATCGGAGTAGGACACGACTGCCGCTTAAGCTCACCCGGATACGCCCAGGCCTTAGCTAACGGGATCGCCGATGAGGGGCTTGATGTCGTCCTAACTGGCATGGGGCCGACACCTCAACTCTACTACGCGGTGTTCGCAAATGATCTAGGTGGTGGTATCCAAGTTACGGGAAGCCACAATCCGCCTGATATGAACGGGTTTAAGATCCTTGTTGGAAAGCAGACCCTCTCTGGGGCCGATATTCAGGACCTAAAAGTTCGGTGTGAAAAGGTTCTAAAGAGCACCCCGTCAGCAAAGCGCGGTACGATATCAGAACTAGAGGTGCGTCAATCGTACATCGATTCGATCATCAAGAACTGCGAAGGTGAGATCGGGTCACGCAAGCTAAAGGTTGTGGTAGATGCCGGAAACGGAGTTGGTGGACTAGTTGGTCCAGCGGTACTTAGAGCGCTCGGCGTCGAAGTGATCGAGCTTTTCTGCGATCCAGATGGAAGGTTCCCGAATCACCATCCAGATCCGACTGAACTAAAGAATATCAAGGCGTTGATCGCCGCCGTTAAGGAGCACAAAGCTGATTTCGGTATCGGCTGGGATGGCGACGCTGATCGTATCGGTGTCGTTGATGAGAAAGGCGATCCGGTATTTGGTGATATGCTGCTTCTGATCTACGGCCGCGCGATCCTCTCACAAAAGCCGGGCGCGACGATCATTGGCGATGTTAAGTGCTCTAGTCAGTTATTTGATGATCTTAAGGCGCGCGGAGCCAACGCTATAATGTGGAAGACAGGACACTCGCTAATTAAGAGCAAACTAAAGGAAACCAGTGGAGATCTCGCCGGTGAGATGAGTGGTCACATCTTCTTTAAGCACAGATACTTCGGATTCGATGATGCCCTATATTCATCAGCCCGTTTGGTCGAGATTATGAGCAAGCACACAGGTCCTTTATCATCGCTTCTAGCGGGACTAAAGCCTATGCTATCAACTCCTGAGATGCGAGTAGACTGCCCAGAGGCGATCAAATTTAAAGTTGCTAGCGCCGCGCAATCAGCATTCAAAGAGTTTAAAGTTGATACTATCGATGGTGTTCGAGTAACTTTTGATCGGGGCTGGGGACTGGTGCGCGCATCAAATACCCAACCCGTTCTGGTGATGCGTTTCGAAGCTGAGTCAGAGGAGCTCCTTGAGAGCTATCAGAAGACGGTCGTTGATAGAATCGAGGCTATTAAGGCATCCCTATAAATGGCTGCTTAAGCATAGTGGCCCAAGAGAGCTAGGGGCGTTATGGGAGACCAAGATAGGCGCGAGATCAACGGCCATGTTTTCCTACCAAAGCATTTCTACCGGCAGCTAGCTGATGGAGTAGCCAATCCAGACGGCCGCTTTCGAGTCAAAGTTTATCTTCATCAGATGGGGCTTATCGAGCTGCCATCTGAGCCCGTCATGCCCACCTTTGATCAGATCTGGCTTTCCGGCCTCTACTCTGAATCTCTGAGGCTACACGATTTTATTGATCAGATTAAAGCGGGCCTAGTCCCTCCGGCTATCACTGGTTTAAATTACGCGGAGCTCACAGCCCGATTCATTTACACCTCACCAGAATCTCTTATTCGCTATCCGACAACTTTTGTGGCGGCGCTTGGGTGCGCGGATCTTCTTACAGAAGCGGCTCTGAAATCAGACCGATTTCTATGTAATGGTTGTGGCGGGGAGGTGAGAAGATACAAGACCGCGAGTGAGGCTATTAACGAGATAGCATCCACTATAAATGGATCCTCTGTTTCGATATATCTCGAGTCAACCAGTGAAAGATTAAGCGCCTGGGCTCTAAATAAGGGGATGAAATTCACCGTCTCAACATCCGGGATTTATTCAGTCCTATTTGATTCAGAGGTACGCTCTCAAGAACGGCTGCTAAGTTTAAGCTCCCTGATCAAATCAACGTGGAAACTTCCAGGCATATCTCTTGTATGCAGACAAGACGAGCGGAATATCGCTGTCGTCTCTAAAGACGGATACTGCTGTAAGTGTAGTTCTCACTTTCATCCTATAAACAAAGCTCTTCTGAATAAATTACTTGTTAGTGGAGAGCGTCCTAAAGAATTCACCACACCTATCGAAGCGATCCAAATAACGCCCGCGCTCACAATTCGAGATCTGCTCGACAAACCTATATCAAATGCAGATCTTTCGTTTAATAAATACCTATCCAGCGTAGCCTCGCTTATTAGAGACTTAGGACTCTCTCATCTCTCTCTCGGAACACGCGCCGAAGAGCTGGGGTTTCAAGATCTCGCCAAGCTATCTATAGCCGCTAGCTTAATTAAAGGCGGTGAAGCCAATGAGCCTACTATAATCTCACTACCAAGTGGTATTTTTAGCGGGACTGATAGTGACATACAGCTCCAGATACTGCGCCGAAATAGCTCAAACCGGGCGATCTATCTCAATGATAATATCTTCGCAGATGAGGCTCATAAGGATAATTACTCAAACGCTACTGAGCTCGATCCAGAAATAGCCACGCGACCAGGAGAGATTACCTTCCTGCCTAACTCACGTTTCTCATTCAAGGATACACTGGATTGCATTCAGGAATTCATTACAACCAGATCCATTAACCAATCTATTCATACTGTTCCTCTTTTCAAGAGTAACAGAGTTAGCTCAGCTGTAGTTGGCGGTGAACTTAAGCTCTTTGAGCCCCTTACCAAACTCTATGCCGCTTCTTTAGATGCGCTAGTTCACGGACTAACCAACAAAGACTTCGCCATTCTGGGAACTAGATCTCCGCGCTATGTGTGTAGTCGATGTCGTGGCTTAGGAGTTACGCTTACAGAAAATCCCGGTCTTACTCGCCCGATAGCTCAACGCTGCGATGTATGCGCGGGAGCACGATGTGACGCGACCATCGGTTCGTGCTTGTTTCGGGGGATCTCTTTCTCAACTATCTTGAATCGATCCATGTCGGAATCTATCGATGTCCTCTCGTCACTACCGAAAGCTAAATCGATCTTAGAGATAGTCTGGCAGCTCGATCTATTGGAGCTGCCTCTGGGCATGCCTACGGCTCTGCTGGAGTTATCTGAGGCACGTAGACTGGCTCTAGCGGCGGCGTTGATAGAAGCTCGTCCCGCTAGGCCATCTCTGCTTGTGTTTGAAGGACTAAAGGTTGGTTTATCACCGTCCCACCAAGCCGCGATAATCAAGCTCAGGGACGCTGCTTTAGCTGAGCGGAGTT
Source organism: Bdellovibrionota bacterium (assembly GCA_044356215.1). GTDB lineage: Bacteria > Bdellovibrionota_C > UBA2361 > UBA2361 > OMII01 > OMII01. Next base: position 11,517 of record JBIKWQ010000006.1, read on the forward strand.
TGGCTTGGATTGAGATTACACAATAAATACCTTGTGTAATCAGATATTTATCACTCAATTTAGGTCTCTAAATTCTTACACCGAATCCTCTAACAACCGTGATTTGATTAAGAATTTTAGGGGGTTTAGAATATATGGGAGTCACTGAAGTAGTTACTACCAAATGAAAAAATTAATCACACGTAAGCACCTTGGTCTAATCCGAATTAGCTCTTATTCCATGCTGGCCATGGCGCTCAACGTCATCTCCATTCAAGCCTCTCTAGCTGATACAGAACTAACTGTCGACACATCAGTAATTGATGCTCGAGAACAGGAGCTCCGACGCAAAGAGCAGGAGCTACTCCAGGGATTAGATCTCAACGCGGCGAGCGTCGCTCCAGTGGCCCAAGAAAATCCGCCTATTCAACCGGCTAAAGAGATTATAGAGGAGGGAAAAAAGGTTACGGTACTTGAGATTCAAGCTCCCGCGCCTAAGGAAGCCCCGCAGCCGCAAGCGCCGGCTGAGTACGCTCCCGGGAATGTAGCTAATGTAGCTGTTGATACTGTCGCTAAGCCGGCACCACTACGAGAGCTTGAGAGCCATCCCGCTATAGCTCCTAAGCCCAAGGTGACCGCAGCCCCTTACATAGCGAACAACAGGATTAAAACTCATTCAAACGATAGGTATCCCGATGGAACCACCGCCAAGCGAGTTGGATCTTTTTATAAGCTTGAGCACGCGAGAAATGGCGATGCGAGCAGCGACTCTAGTAAATCTCACACAGTATCGATAGATCAGCTCGCTCGTGAAGCGCGCGCGCGCCCGGCTCTTCTTACATCTGATATGTCAGCTACGATCAGCAACAGCTCAACCGTCCTTAAGACTGGACCAAAGAAAACGGACTCCTCGCTATCGAAAGTTCCACGGGACTCTGAGGTTAAGATCGATTATCGATCGGGAGCTTGGTACCGCGTTAAAACCGACGCTGGCGCGCGTGGCTGGGTTTCAGGTGGCGCTCTCTCTTTCGATGGGGATGTACCCCCTGAATCAACTGTGAAAGTGAGCGGAATCACGGACAATCGGCGGTAGGGGTTGCTGGCTGTAAAGCCTTGGCCACGTGCTGGATTTAGCCGTGCCAAGCCTATCTAGTGATTGACCTGCACGGCTGCCACCTACACCGACACAATAATCTCATTCTTTACTTGGGTTACCCCCGGTGCCATCCATGCCGCTGTCTCGGCTTCTTTTCTCTCAGCCCATGAGCGGACCTGCCCCTTTAGAGTAATCGTGCTATCGGCTGACTCTACCTCGATATTACGAGACTCTAGCTCAGCGTATCGATGTAGAGCCGCTTTAATCTCACTCTTAACGTCTTTGGTCTTGGCGTGCGGAGCTACGGCGATTCGGTTGGTAACCCCTTTAACACCGGTTAATTTCTCGACCGCTTTCTCGCACGACTCACGTTGATAATTCCAATCTACACTTCCCTCAAGTGTAATCCAGCCCTTAGTCACCGAGAGAGTGACGTTCTCCTCAGGGACCGAAGTGTCCCATTTGAGGGCGTTTAACGCGGCTTGCGCTATATCTGAATCGTTTTTCTCTATAGTATTAGGAAGCCTCACCTCAATATCATTCGCTACCGCTCTGACACCGAGCACTCGCTTCACCACTCTCTCTGCGTTCTGCTTCTGGAAATAACTGGGCACCGAACCATTTAGCGTAACTACACCATTAGTAGCTGAGACGCCGACTTTAGAGGCGTCTAGACTAGGATCCCAACGTAGATCATCCATGACATCCTGCTGCAGTTGTTTATCGCTCTTCATAACTTTTCTTCCCTTTAAAAGTTTATGCCCAATTTTTGGACCTTTTGGGAATCTAGAGCGTGAATTAATTAAATACGATGAGGGAGATCATGAAATAGCGGCTAATCAGCCGTGTTTTGATCGATTTTGGAGGAGGTTGTAATGGAAGCGGGGGTGGGATTTGAACCCACGACCTCCAGGTTATGAGCCTGACGAGCTAACCGGGCTGCTCTACCCCGCAATAAGAGAAACTGACTAGCGTGAAACCTAAACAGCACGTGCAAGTTTATACACAAATCCTCATAAGAGCAAGCAAACCAGGGATATTTGTTGCCGTAAGCTCAATAAACGCCTGTTTTCTAGGTGGCAACTACTCAAATCCCCCCTCAATTATCCGCCTAACGGTAATGGGGAAATTTAGGTGCCTTGAACCATGAGAGGAGTAGCTGGAACCATTCTCTTAATCGACTACTCGCCAGCGTCACCAGCCGCCGTGAAGATAACACATCAGAATCTCTATACATCGTTCCGGGCGATCTTTGATGAAGTGTGGGAGCAGGCGAAGAAAAGCCGCGCTACTATTTCCCGAGCGCGAAACTCTCACCAGAAAGCTTAACTGAAAGAGGCTCGATAACAACCTCTCTCTCAGGGGCCTCTTCAACTAGCCCCGCTAGCGTGGCTTTTAATCCATGAGCGGAGCAAACCTGAACAACTTTATTCGCGCTAAGGTCATCTGAAACAAACACGGCCATCCCAGCTCCGCAATTAAATATCGTAAAAAGCTTCTCGTAAGAAACCCCTAGCTTATCTTTGGCGAACTCAAAAACTGGCGATATTTCCGGCATATTCGTTATGCGATACCTTAATGGCTTCTTTGATCGCATAATCTTCAGCCAGCCGTGACCTGTTATATTCTCAACATTGGTCAAGGTAACACCCTCACGAAGTAGCTCTTGAATTATCGGGGTGTATAAGCAAGACGGCGCGTTAATCGCTCTCCAGAATTCCTGCCCACCATTTATCTTAGTTCTATATCCATCGGTGAGACGACCCGCGAGATCCCTAAGCGTCGTGAAACCATTCTCGTGAGGTCCTGAGCTCTCAATTAAGACTATACGGTCTCCCGCACCCAAGGATTTCTTCTCGCCGATCTTCGCCTGCCCAGGTGGCACGAGCGCAAATACGGCTCCCGCTATATCCAACTTCCCAGGAACGATCTTGGTTTTGAGTTGTGGGGTCTCACCAGACAGGTAAACACATCCGACTCGCTTACATCCAGCAACGAATCCGTCCAAGAATCCACTCATAAATTCTTTAGTAAAAACGGACTCAGGGGTGCTGGATGGGAGGTATAAACCAATAACAATACTTTGTAGACCACTTGAGGCTGCATCGTTAGTCATCACCGAAACCGTTTTGATTCCGATGTTAAACCAGAACTCCTTTAGCTCGGCGCTCGTCAGATCATCTGGGCGCGCGTCATCGGCGGTTCCCAGTCCCTCTGGAACGAGAGATATCGAGAGACCAGCGCTCAGATTAGCTGGCAACTGAAGGGAGAATATGTTGGCGCTCGCGCCGAACCCATCATCAGGAATATAGCCAAACTTTTCGGCGAATCGCGTAGTGCTTTTGGCCGCCTCAATAAAGCGGTTTTTAGCCCAATCAAGGGTGTCGTAATCAACGTGATCAACTTGTGGGTTATTCATGATAGAGCATACTAGCCCTTGTTAACGGCTAGGTAAATTAGAGCCCCGCAAGATTTTCACGCGCGCCTGCTCGTAATCCTTTCTCGTTAACACCCTTACCTGCCCAACCTGCAAGCGCCCCAGTTTAAAGGGTCCATAAACTATGCGCTTCAGTTTCATCACTGGATGCCCAAGCTTATCAAAGATCCTGCGGACAACTCGATTGCGCCCCTCGTTAATCTTCACCTCAATCCAAGTTGAGCTATCGTCATTCCTGAGAATAGTCGCGTTAGCTTTAACGAGTCCATCTGAGAGACGTATTCCGCGGTCCAATTTACCGAGCAGTTCAGCCGAAACAGCGCCCTCAACCCGCGCGTGATAAACCCGCTCGAATCCATACCGAGGATGCATTAAACGCTCGGCTATCTCACCGTCATTTGTGAGAACCATAAGCCCCGTCGAATCCCAATCAAGACGCCCGACTGGAAAATATGAGCTGTAGTGTTTTGTTAAGTAGTCGGCGACACTCCGACGCCCTTCCGGATCGCTCAAGGTTGACACAACCCCACGGGGCTTGTTTAGCAACATAATCCCCTTTGGAGCCGCGTGCACAGGACGACGATTAACTTCGACCTTGTCGATATCAGGATTAATTTTTCGACCTAATTCGGTTACTACCTTGCCGTTAATCCTAACTCGGCCCTCGATAATAAACTGCTCCATCTTGCGGCGGGATCCAACACCACACTCAGCCAAGAATTTCTGTAAGCGAACCTCTGACACGTTAAACCTCTCTAACAAACAAATCTATCAGGTCCTTTACGCGCCGAGGGCTAAGGCGCGCCGAGCTACTGCACCTGCGCGGCAGCCTCTATTACTTCAGGCTGGCTATCAACCGCGACAACTTCAGCGACGTTGTCCTCCGCGGCGCGCTCTTCCGAATTCTCCTCAGACGCGACGTCACCTGACTCACCAGGCTCCTTCACGAGCGCCTTTATATCACGTAAAGCCGGCAACGACGATAGAGATGGTAACCCAAATACCTGGAGGAAGTCCTCTGTGGTGCCGTAAAGCGCTGGCTGACCTACCGAGGCCTGATAGCCGATTATCTTGACGAGCTTACGCTCGATAAGTGTCTTTAAAGTTGGCGCTACGTCTACCCCACGGATCTTGTCGATCTCACTCTTTACAACCGGCTGCTGGTACGCAACCACGGCCAACGTTTCTAGCGCGGCCTGTGATAATTTACGTGGCTTAACGGCCATCAACTCCCGAACGTGATCAGCAAAAAGCGCTTTTGTTCTGAGCTGCAGCTTCTCAGATACAACCACCAATTCTATTCCGCGAGAATCATCAACTAGCGCCCCTTGCAGCTGATCCGCACGCGCCAGAACCTCGCTCTTAGTTAATCCCATGATCTCCTGGATTCTGGCGATCGATAACGGGTCTCCGCTCGCTAGCAACAAAGCCTCTAGTAGCGCCACCTGCTCCTTCTCTGAGAAAACCCTCGATGGCTGGGTTTCAACTACCTGCTCCGTATCGCTCTCAGCACCCTCTACGATCTCTGTGGCTACCTCGTTTTCCATCTTACTTCCCTTGGTACACGATAAACAAAAAAGCTGACCAGGCCCCGATCAGCTTAAGACCGAAACCTACGCCGCTACCACATCAAGCTCCTCATCGCTCTGCGGGACCGACTCGGTGGAGGAATCAGCGTCAGCTAGCCTAATCATAATCTCAGCGCGCGGACCCTCTTGATCTACCGCAATCATCCGGCGCTTACACAGCTCCAGCAAAGCTACAAAAACTCCGATCGCCGCCGCGCGATCCTTTCTGCCAGAGATCAACCCAGCGAATGTGACGCGCCCGCCCTGTGAACGTAGGGTATCAACGACCATCCGCATCCTCTCGACTACCGAAACGGAATCGATCGTAATCGAAAAAACTCGCGCCTTCTCACCCAAACGTGAAAGCACCTGCTGAAAAGCCTGAACCAGAAGCTCGGATTGGTGATCAGCAAGCGGTATCAGTGCCGGATCTATCTTGTTACCTTTTGATGGAGCCGCGAAAACCTCACTGCCGAGGGTCGGCCTCGCCGCCAAGTCGCCAGCCGCGACGCGGATCGCCTCGAGCTCTTTTAAGCGTCTCAACAACTCTTCGTGTGGATCAACTAACGAACCGCTCTCATCAACAACCAACTCCACGGGGTCGTTCAACAGAACGCTCGCCTTTACCGATAGCAGGGTGGCGGCGATTACTAAATACTCGGCCGCCAGCTCCACATCGTAGTACTGAAGCGATTTTATACACTCAAGGTACTGGCCGGTGACCTCGGCCAATGAGACTTTCTCGATCGGTAGCTCACGTTTCTTGACCAAATGCAGCAAGAGGTCGATCGGTCCATCAAAGAGGTCTAACTTGACCTCGAAAAAACGAGAGAATTGCTCCGCTGTCGACATATCTTAGGACCCGTCCCTATTTCTAGAACCGAGCTTTAAGTTACTTTAACGAAGGGTTTTTGTCTACTACCGCTAAGGCTATGCAGAAAAACAGCTGTCGCTTGCGAGACATTTAGCGAGGAGATCGAGCCAAGCATCGAAATATACACCCTAAAATCGAGCTTTTCCTCGATTAAACGCTGAATTCCCTCCCCTTCAGAACCCATCACAAGTATCCATTTTTGGGGCGGCTCAAAGGTATCAAGCGATATAGCATCAGGAGCTACCACTGCGCCAACACTCCAAACCCCGACCTCCTTAAGAGACTCAATAGCTCGATGGAGATTAGGAACCGGACAAAGCGGAATCAACTCACTAGCTCCGACACTGACCTTGGCGACTACAGGCCCCAACGGAGCGGCTCGATTCTTTGACCACAGCACCGCGTCGATATCAAAGCACTCTGCTGCCCTAAAGATAGCCCCGATGTTCTGAGGGTCTAAAACCCCGTCGATCGCGACTATTTTGATCGGCCGATCCTCTCCAGCCATAGAAATCAGCTCATCCAACGTGAGATATACTCGAGGGGTAACGCGCGCTACGACGCCCTGATGTGAATCCGATTGAACCATCTGGTCCAATTCCGCCCGGCTCTTCTCGCGGATAGGAATCCCAGAGCTCTCAAGAGCCTCGCGAATAGCGCCCTTACGCCCACCTGAAGCACCATCACGCGAGTCGGCGAGAAACACCTCTTTGATCCTTTCAGGATCGTGTCTCAAGACCTCCTCAAGGCAGTTGCGCCCCATTATTAACTCAAGCCCAGCGGACGAAAACTCAGCGCCTGTTGCTCTTCTCGATTTAAAATTTCTCGGGTTCCCACGACTATTGTCGCGATCCATACGATCTTTTCGGTGACGTCTCTGATTCATGGCGACAGTGTAGTTTTACTCTGACGGTTGGGGAAGATCCCCCTTTGCACTTTCGCGACCGGTTATCGCGGCAGAATTCCCTAACCATACAATATGCGGGCTAGCTGAATAAAAAATTAACCCTTATACTGATGAAGTACTAGTAGCGAGATAAGTAGGGACCGCGCGATGCTTCCAAAGAGAATCTCTGAAGAGACGATGGACGAGGCTGAAACAACCAAGAAAAACAGCTCAACTGAGACGACCTCTGAGCCTTATATCGTAGTAGCGTGCCCATCGTGCGAGACTAAATTCGCGGTCGAGTCGGGACTGATCGCCTCCTATGAAATACCTCGCTTTCACTGTTCGCGGTGCGATGCCGTATTCGAGAGGAAGCCTGAGACGAAAAAAGCCTTGGACCAAGGAGCTAACGCGGAATCAACCAGTCAGCCAACTAATCGTTGGATCCTCCAAGATGACACCTCAAGCGACCCGCGCAACTCCGATCTCGTGGCGGCAACCAATTCACCCGCGACCGAGAGATCCCCTCTGAAGTCAACCGATTTCTCGCTAGGTGATATCCCTGAGCTTGATACGTTCGATGAAAGCCCCTCTCAGGAAGGTGTTGAGAATAGAGCCGGTCTGTCCATCTTAGGATTCAGGCCAACGGCTTCGCGCAGACACTCATCATCTCTAACTCGTGGCGAAGCCAGGGCGCTTGTAGCTCGTGTCAGGCAGGAATCGATTGGAAGCGACGATCCCTTCTCTTTATTTGACGATCCTGAACAAGCCGCGAAAACTAAAGAGGAAACACAACAGACAGAGGCACACACAGTATCCTCCGTGGCCGCGCCAGTGGCTCATCAACCCATCTCTGAAGAGATTCCAGCCAAGCGCTCAACTAACCGCTTTAGTGGGGTTTTAAGGCGTCTCGTGCCGAGAAATCAGGGGCTAACGCGCATGGCTCTTCCCCTGGTTTGCAGCCTAGGTCTGCTTTGCCTGATAGCTCTCGTGAGTCGGGTATTTCCAAACGCTATAGATTCGCTCTTCCGGTCTGCGGTGCCATCGTTCATTTCGGGAAAGACCGCTCAACTTCCTCCTCCTGAGATCTCTGTCCAGGATCTGAATCTAGTCCTTGAAAAGACTCAATCACACGAAACTATCCCCGTTGTTAGAGGGGTAGTAGCCAACTCTGGCGATCAGATCTACGAGGATGTGACGATTGAAGCCTTAGGTTTTAACTCACGAGGCGAGCTACTTGTTCGAGCTCGCGCGCCTCTTCGCTCGGCCCTATCACGAGAAAAGATATCCGACCTCACCCTCGACACGGTTAAGAAATTTCAGAACGCGCTAAGCGCCAGCGACTCATCTATCAAGGGTGGCGAAAAGATCGCCTTCTCGGTGGCCCTCCTCCCTCTAGATATCGACGCACGTGAGGTAACTTACTTTTCGGCTAGGGTCTTTTCTGTCGGGAGAACGCGCTAAGCAGCGCCATCCTTGCCACCCGATTGCTCATCCTTCCCAGTTACCTTAGGAGTCACGTCGATCTCCGCGCTCTCACGATAGGCGTTTTTGAAATTGCTGATTGCCTTGCCAAGACCAGAACCTAGCTCAGGCAATTTTTTAGTACCAAACAGCAGTACAACGATTAAACCTAGGATACCCAACTGAACTGGACCGATCATGTTTCCCCCATCGGAGCTTAAGACCACAAACGAAAGCGTATCACGGAAGCCCTGCATTTTACCAGCCGAGAGCCGGGGCTCAGGACGTTGCAGTGCTTTTTGGTAAGCTGCTGGGACAATTAGTAGAATATTTCTTACCACAGAGGACGCAGAGGACACAGAGGAAACCCCATAATTGCCCATAAAATGGCCGTTCTCTGTGTCCTCTGCGTCCTCTGTGGTGATAAATAACTGCAACTCCCTAACTGGGGCTCGCCTGTTTTAGCGAAATCGGTTCCCAGCATATACCACTCGGCACAACCCTCTGATAACCTCAACCAAGCCACGATGAGACGCCGAAAGCACTTACGCCCATTTCCTAATAATCATGACCAGCTAGGTCTGATCGGGTCTTTGGCGATTCATGTTGTACTCCTGTTCCTACTGTTAAAGAACCAAGCTCCTCACCCTCCCCCAGTCTCCACGATCGATGTCACTATTGAGCCCGCCAGCGCTATCGCCAACCGGCCGCAGATAGTGTCACCTTCGGAACAGCCAGAAGCTCCCCCTCTCGACACAACCAATCGCCTATCTGATAAGGACTCACGGGCTGAAGTTGAACAGGTGCGCCGAGGTGATGGCCGCGGCATCCCGGGCGCGAAGGCTTCGGATGCTCAGCCCAGCAAGGCCCAGCCCGCAAACGCTAAAACGAGAGAGACTCGCGAAGTTAAAGAGCCCCAGCCAAAGGAGATGTCGGACCAGAAAGAGCGAGCGGAACAAGAGCCAAAAGAGAAGCGGCCTCAACGTGAGCTTAAACTAAACGATCTAAAGCTAGATGACGAAACTATCGCTCTTAAATTCGGCAACAAGCCGAAGAATCCGACATCATCACCTCAATCCGCGAACGCGGAGCCACAGAAAAGCCTCTCTGACTATCAAGCATTCTCTCGTCCCCCTGGCTCGGGCGCGGCATTCTTCGGGAGCGCGGGGATCAGTGACCACCTACCTAACCTCCCAGATGGAGATATTACCCTGCTTAATGCCAAGGCAAACATCTACGCGAGCTTTGTTAGGCGTGTAGCGATTCAGGTGTTCACTCAACTTCGATCTCAAGGCTGGGAGAGCCTCTCCGCCGCTCAGATCAGGCAGCTAAGCGGCTTCGCTACTGTAGAGGCGGTCTTATCGCCGGATGGCAAATTCATGTGGGCCAAATTGGTAGAGAGCTCTGGTAGCGAATCGTTTGATATCGTGCTTCACACGTCAGCTAGTAGGGGCTCAGGAGATCCGAATCCTCCGCCTGGAGCCCAAGCTAAAGATGGGCTAATCCATTTTATCTTTAAAGCGCGTAGTTGGTCTCAGGTCGGAATGAATAGAAGAACAGGGGCGCCCGTTGAGCAACGCTGGTTGCTACTCGCGACAGGTCTTGAATAGCTCACGACCTTTCGCCGAAAATCGCGGTTCCTACACGCGCTAAGTTAGCGCCTTCCTCAATCGCTATCTCAAAATCGGCCGACATCCCCATACTCAATAGGATCTTGGAATCAGCGAACTGATGGTGAAACCCATCATCGATCAACCGAGACCTCAGCGCGCTCATCGCGCGGAAATCAGGTCTCGCCATCTCTGGCTGATCATAAAATGGGGTGATAGTCATTAGCCCCTCAACCGACAGAGTGTCCCTGTGGCGTTTGACGGCGTCGAACACATCCCCTAAGTGCTCCGCGCTGAAACCACTCTTGTTGGGATCTTCGCCGATATTAACTTGTAGAAAAATTCTCTGTCGCTTATCCGCTATTTGAGCCTCTTTGGCGATCAACTCAAGGATCTTCAGCGAATGAACAGATTGAATTACATCAGCTAAACGAACAGCCTCACGTGTCTTATTACTCTGCAATGGGCCGATTAGATGGAATTCAACGTCAGAGCCAAATTCGGCTCTCTTATCTCTCAATTCCTGAATATAGTTCTCGCCAAAAACAATCGGGATTCCTAATGAGTTGGCCGCCTGAATATATTCCCGCATCGCCGCGACTGATTGCTTCTTGCTAACAGCTATTAATAGGACCGCTCCCCGATCAGCTCCTATCTTTTCCGCCGCTCGCGAGATGGCGCGATGAACTAACTCTAGATTATCACCTACTCCAAGCACCCTAGCTCCCTTAAACACGACATTAATGAAGCGATGTTTAGCCCTACTACGTTAGAATAAGAACCATTAAGAGAATCGACGAATTGCAACCCGATCCCCTGTATCGCGTATGAGCCAGCCTTATCCATAGGCTCATTGGTCCTGACATAGTCTCGAATATCGTCCTCTGACATCGGCCTCATAGTAACTTCGGTCATATGAGACCACACACGCTCTACGCGCCCCTCGGCTGAGCTTGATAGTGGATCTCCAGATCTTATTACGGCGATACCTCCCCACACTTCATGAGTCCTGCCTTGAATCAGCCCCAACATCTCGCGAGCCTCTAGCTCAGAGCTCGGTTTACCTAGTGACTGACCATCAATAAAAACCGTCGTATCCGCTCCGATAACAAAGGCGCGCGGATGGGACGAAGCGACCGCCTGAGCTTTTAGCAACGCCAATCTCTCAACCATCGCTCTAGGCGACTCGCCCTCTATGGGGGTCTCATCGACTCCGGGAACAAGCACTGAGAACCGCGCTCCAGCTTGGCTAAGTAGCTCAAGACGTCTTGGCGACGCCGAAGCCAGAATGAGGCTACTATTCGCTGTTAGGTTCATCTTCCTAGCTCCGTTGAAAAACTGCCAATAAGGCCTTTAAAAGCGCGATATGCAACTCACGCGCAACCACCCTAAGGTCACTCACTTGGCCGGATGATAACACGAGTGACCAATCACGCATCTCCTCTCTAGAGCAGTGATTTATCTCGTAACCCTTAGCCTCAATCAAATCAACAGCCTCATCGACAGAGGGAATCCAGAAAAAATAATCCCTATGCTCAAAAGGAAGGGGTTTAACTGTTCCCGCCGTGAGCGAGAGAAGGTTATTTCCTGGCAAAACCTGAAACTCCTCTGAACCGAGATCGGCGAATCCACGAGCTACTATGTCGCCAGCCTCAAATCGCGGAGCCAGTCCGAACTGCCTTAGTTGATTACACAGATCAAAATGTTCAGGGGTAAACCACATACCCTTTACTCGGCGTTCGGCTGCATCCTATCCAGCATCTCCACCGTGGAGGTACCGCCTTCAACTACAGTCATCTCGGATACCTTAGTTAAACGTGCTTTCTTGTGGAACTCCGGGATCGATAGCACCCCGACGTTACACATCGTAGAGCGCAGCTTTGTCAGAGATACATCAACCTTCTCAGAGAGTGGTCCGCTGTAAGGCACGTAAGCGTCAACGCCCTCCTCAAAAATAAGGCCGGCTGTCTCACTCTGTTTATAACGCTGCCAGTTGCGCGCACGATTTGATCCCTCACCCCAGTACGGCTTGTAGAGTCTGCCTCGATAGCTGATCTTCGCGGTCGGGCTCTCCTCAGTCATCGCGAAATACTTACCCATCATCACAAAATCAGCTCCCATCGCCAGAGCGATGATCATCTGCGTATCGGAGTTAAGCCCTCCATCTGAACAGATCGGGATGTATATTCCCGTCTCGGCTAGGTACTTATCACGCTCACGCGCTATATCCATGACGGCGCTAGCTTGTCCGCGACCGATACCTTTCTGCTCGCGCGTGATACAGATCGAACCTCCACCTATACCTACTTTAACGAAATCCACCTCAGCCTTTTCAACTAGGTAGCGGAACGCGTCTGCTGAAACTATATTACCCCCGCCCAAAACGATCTTATCTCCATAAGCCGCTCTTAGCTTTCGAGCCGCCTCTGCCTGCCACTCTGAATAGCCATCTGATGAGTCGAGGCAGAGACAATCCACACCCGCTTCTACGAGCGCTGCGGATCTCTCCATATAATCGTAGGTATTTAACGCCGCCCCAACAAAGAGACGCTTTCGTGAATCAGTTAGCTCATCAGGAAATGAGTGGTGATCGTAGTAATCCTTGCGGAACACGAGCGAGCGCAGATTCCCCTGTTTATCAACGATCGGCAGGCACTCTTTCTTGTGCTTCCAAAGTAAGTTGGTCGCCTCCTGTAGAGACACCCCCTCTTCAGCCAATACAAGCTTCTCTAATGGAGTGAAGAACCCCTTAACGCATTGCGTGAGGTCGTCCTTGTATTCCCAGAAATCCTTACTAGTAAGGATTCCAAGAAGCTTAGAGTGAAGCTCTCCATTCTCGGTGATAGCTATTGTTGAGTGTCCGGTTTTGCGACGCAGATTAAGGGCGTCTTGTAGTGTCGCAGTTGGCGCTAGATTTGAATCGGACTCAACGAAACCAGCCTTATGCTCCTTAACTTCGCGAACCATACTGGCCTGCGACTCGATCGATTGAGAGCAGAATATAAAAGCACTGCCACCCTTCCTGGCGAGAGCTATCGCCAATTCAGGACCTGAAACCGCCTGCATCGCCGCTGAGACAAATGGGGAATTCAGAGCCGCCTTTATACCCTCGGCTGGTCGGTAACGTTGGATCGGGGTCTTTAAGCTAACATTTGAGGAGATGTGCTCTCGCTTAGTTAATCCGGGTAGTAAGAGATACTCGTGAAAGGTATGAGATACGTCGTCGATTATTATCGCCACAGAAGCTCCTATTTACTATTTTGATATAACCCCACCGCGCCCTGAGATAGGGGGGCTCAGAAGCCGGTATGTGTTGATGGCGAAGGTTAGCGCAAATCAATAACTTAAGGAAGAGCGGCAAAACCTCGATTAAGCGAAGTTTCGCCTGGTTTCCTTCGATAAATCGCTAGTCTTGCCTCTTCCGATCATACTCATTCCATACCGCCCTCTGGGATGAAATGATATAACAGGCACCCACGTCCCTTGCGGCTCGATAATCACCTATAATCACTGGCACTGGGGATGGTTCGTCGAATTTGTGAACGTATAGAACATGGCTCTGATACTGCCGTCTGATATATCCGGCTGGATTCTGAGTCTCTATCTTAGCCCAGATCCCCTCAACCACCTGGCCTGAGAGCGGTGGCAACCTAAAAAACTTAAACTCTGATACCGGTCTATAAGGCATGTGAATCCGTGGGGCTAAGGATACGACCTCATCTTGATTCGCGGTTGTCCGCGGCAAATTCGCGGTCGGCAGCAATTTCACTGACATTCTCTCCGCTTTTTCTCCTGGCGACATGCTAGCCGAAACGGAAGAGGACATGGAAAAGTAGATATCTCTTAGCTCATAAGGAGAGCGCAACAGTTCAAGTCTTATATACTTGTCCCCACTCTCTCTTACGTACACAGGGCGTCGTGGACAGATCAACAAGCTCCAAGTCTTATCAAATTGCTGTCGCGAAACCGGCGGCCAGGCGAAATACGCCCCAGAATCACCGAAACCTTTCACAAACTCAATCAAGGGTCTATTCGCCTTCCCCTCAGATATCTTCACCGCCAAACCAGCGCGAGCTAATTTGTTCTCCGCTGCGAGATGTCTGATCTGAAATTTCCCACCTGAGAACTCAAGCTCAACATCGAAGCTATCAGTAAGGGCGGGTAACTTGGAGCCCGCTGCAGCGCGATCCAAACGATCCTGGTCGGTCGGTTTAAACCTCAGTGTTATTACTCCGAAATCGCTATCGAGAGAGATCTTTGTACCTGCCCAAATTCCGGCGATGTTAGGCGAAACAACCTGCGAGCTAAAAGGCTGGGGAGCATCATAAAGACTTCCAGATCTCAAACTATCAAACAGATAATCGATCGAATCTCTCGTTAACGGTGGAAACTCAACATATGAATCAGAGATCGCGACCTGATCCTGTCTAGGGACTGAAGCCGCGGATAGATCCGCAGCCGCTGAACTCTGAGCACTGCTCAGCGATACACCCTGCCCAGCCTGAGCGGCACTAGTCTCTTCCGCCTCACAGAGAGAATGAGTCGCAGTTGCAAAACAAAGCAAATTACCCAGCGCCAAGCCCGCCAATAAGTTAGCGAGCAGCGGTTTCTTACCTCGTATATTAGCGCCTAATAGAATCATAAATTATCAGACTAAAAAACATTACGTCGCATACTGACTCCCTGCACGATCCCTAAACCGAACATCAGAGAGAGAACAGAGGAACCTCCATAGCTTATCAAAGGCAGGGGGATCCCCACCACAGGCATCAGCCCAATCACCATTCCGATATTGATCACCAAGTGCGCAAAAACCTGGGTTGTAATGCCGATCACCAGCAAGCACGAGAAGAGATCTCTTGCTCGATATGCAACCCGAAGCATCAACGCTATCAAGCAGAAAAAAAGACCCAAAACGAAGGTGCATCCAACAAATCCCCACTCTTCGGCCAACACGGAGAAAACGAAATCTGTCGTGTGCTCCGGCAGAAACTCAAGCTGCGTTTGTGTGCCTCGCTGGAATCCCTTACCAAAGAGCTCCCCGGATCCAACAGCGATCTTGGACTGTGTTATGTGATAACCACTACCACGGGGATCTGATTCAGGGTCGAGCAACACCATAATTCGCCGCTGCTGATATTGGTGCAGGGAGTTCCACGCCGGGTAGGCAAGTAAGCAAAACGTTAGAATTAGCCCGATGATCACCTTCGGACGGACTCCTACAAATAAGATCTGACCGGCGCCAACGAGCCCCAGCGAGAGCGCTGTGCCTAGATCGGGTTGCTGCATAATCAGGGCCATCGGGATCACGATCCAGATCGCTGGAATGATCAGCTCTAACGCCCCATACCGAGAATCTTTTTTAGGTGGTGATTTAGCGAGCACCCGCGCCATAGTGATCAAGAGCCCTAATTTCATGAACTCGGCTGGCTGCAACTTAAATGATCCTAAGGCGAGCCAGCGCCGAGAACCGTTAACCACGACACCAAATCCAGCTACCATGATCAGAGCTAGTAAAGCGGCGGCGTAAATAATTAAACAATAACGCTGCAGCCACGCGGTAGGAATAACCATCCCGATAATCATCGCCACTAGGCCAACGGCGAAATAAAGCGCCTGCTTGGCGCACGCTAAGCTGTGGAAGTTAATGTTCAGCCACTTAAAAAAAGCAACTGACGATTCGGCGTCATAACCAGCGCTGTAGAGCACCAGTAGGCCCACCGCTGGAATCAACACCGTGAACGCGAACAGCGTCCAATCGAAATTACCCAGGAGGCGGCGATCAATCCTGCTCATCTCGTTGTCTCCACTACTTGGACAGGACTAGCTGAATTGCTCACCCGCTGTCTTTGTGTCCTCTTCGCTCCGCGAATCGGTTCCGTTGCTGGCGGCTCGGACACACCGAAGTATCGCATCATGACCTTGCGAGTCACCGGAGCCGCGACCTCACCACCGTGCCCTCCATTCTCGATTAACGAGACAACTACTATCCGCGGATTATCCGCCGGCGCAAATCCAGCGAACCAGGCGTGATCCTCGCGTTCAATCCCCGACTCACGCGAGGTGACCTGAGCCGTTCCTGTCTTACCACCAACCCTGATACCACTCGACGCGGGCAGAGCCGCACGTTTACCTGTACCTCTTTTATCTTCAACTACTCCTAGCATCCCTCTCTTTATCTCCGCTAAGATCGACGGCTCAATATCTAGTACCCTGATTACATCTGGCTCGGTTCGCGCCTCCTCAAGTACCCGACCATCACTCGCGACGACCTTCGAAACAACACGCGGCCGAATCAGTTTGCCGCCATTGACCAACGCCGCCATCGCTCTAGCTACCTGCAGTGGCGTCGCCAATACCGCTCCCTGCCCAATTGAAACCGGCAAGGTTTCTCCTGGATACCATTTCTTGTCTTGAGGATCCCTGAAATACGCAGCCTTCCAACTGGTAGATGGCATCAATCCCTCACTCTCATCGAATCCCTCAAGCCTCACCGGCTCACCGAATCCAAATAGATCGTGCGCGTAGTGATGGATCCGATCGACACCGAGCCTCTGGCCAACCGTGTAGAAGTAAACATCGCAAGATTGCACAAGCGCCGAATAGAGATCCACGCTGCCGTGACCTGAATGTTTATGGCACCTAAACGCCCGCTTCCCGAATTGAAGAAATCCTGGACAAAAAGTTCTCTCAGAGAAATCAGATACACCCTCACTTAAAGCAGCGGCTGCTACAAACATTTTAAACACAGATCCAGGTGGAAACGCTCCTTGGAGCGCTCGATTAGAGAGCTTGGATTGCTTAGGATCAGTTAAATCCGCCCAGACATCTTTCGGGATCTCACCGGTGAAAACCGCCGGATCAAAAGCTGGCGACGACGCCATCGCCAATATATCGCCATTTCTGGCGTCTAGAGCCACAACAACACCTTTGCGACCCTCTAAGGCCTCCTCGGCCGCCTGCTGTGTTTTTCGCTCTAATGTCAGAAAAACATCGCTTCCAGGAATTTCGGGCTGAAAATAAGCTTCACCGATCTTGGTTCCCCGCGCGTTCACGATCACCGCCTGCGCGCCCCGCTCTCCACGAAGATAGTTCTCAAGAGACGCCTCAACTCCTCCTTGACCGACTAAATCTCCGGCGCGATACCCCTGGTAAGTCGGAGTCTTAAGACGCTCGGATGAAATCTCACGGAGGTATCCAAGTGTATGAGCCGCGAGGTTGCCAAAGGGATAATCACGAACTGGGGCCGAACCGACAATAACTCCAGGTAGACGGTGACGCTGTGAAGATACTAAGGCCACCGTATCTCGTGAGACATCTCTAAGCAGCACCTTGGGTTCAAAACGCTGACGCTTGTTTTGAGAACCGATCCGCTCAATCATCGATTTCGGATCCTCACCGACCAAGTTCGCTAAATCGGTCACCACCTGATTCACATTCGGCGCGTCTTCAACTACTAACTCGATATTAAATGATGGACGATTTCGTGTAAGCGCCTCCCCGTTTCTATCAGATATCACCCCTCGAGGAGAGGGAATGAAGATCGTTCGGAGTCTATTGTTCTCCGAGCGATCCCTAAAAAAGCCTCCCCTTACTATCTGCAGATACCAGAGGCGTCCAAGCAAAACCGAGAGACAGAGCGCGCAGAGAACCAGCGCCCCAACTACCCGTGGGATTAGGTTGATACTTAGACGATCGCCTCGCGAATTCATAAAAGCTACACCGGTGAGATCACCGCTCCTCGTCTAGCAAGCGCTTTATCTTGGCGCCGCCAAACGGACTTTAGCGCCCTAAAAACAACGGGGGTGATTAAACTCGATGTCAGAGCCTGCCCCCCGAGCATCAGCCAGTCATCAGCTGTTACCTCCTGATACTCAAAAGCTAAGGAGATAAACACAAAGCCCGCCAATAAAGTGGCGATCGCCACAACCGTCATCGCGACTAGGCGCGATTCAACAAAAAGTCTTCGCGATAAAAAAGCGAAGATTGAGTACACCACTACATATGCTCCAGCCCAGGGACCAACTAGCACACCCGAACTTAGGTCGAGCAGGAGCCCGAGGATAAACGCTATAAGCGCTCCCAAAAAGCTGAACTCATAAAAGGCCAAGAATACGGCACAAACCAGGAGACCTTGCGGAACTAGCCACTCGGGAAGAAATAGGTGGCGCGCGCAACTCTGCGCTATAAGGAGACAGAAACCTAAGACGACGCAAAAGATAAAGCGCATATGAAAGACCTTTATTCCCCTTTCGATTTTTCTTCTGCCTCGAAAGCGCGGATGGCTGGCGCCACAGAGACGATCAGAACCTCTTCGATTCTGGAGAGATCTACCGCCGGTCTAAGCTCAACTGTTTTAAACAAGCTAACCGAGGCGCTTCCTATTCGCTCGACCGTTCCAACAAGTAATCCTTTAGGATAAACCCCGTCCATACCTGAAGTAAGCACAGCTTCTCCCTCCATAAGCCGCGCGTCTTTAGGAATGAACTTCAACTCACAGATACGCTCTCCCCCGCCCTCAACGATGCCGCGTGCCCGACTATCCTGAGTAACAACGTCAACTCCGCTAGCGTGGTCACTCACTAAAAGTACCCGAGCTGTTTTGCTAGATACAGCAACCACCTGCCCGACAACTCCCTGTGGATGAATCACAGCCATTCCCGAAGCGATTCCATCAGAGCTCCCTCTATTAACGGTGATCCCCTTCACCCAACCACTAGGGTCAGCGCCAATTACAGACGCGGTTACACCACTTAAATTCCGTTCCGAGGAGAACTTTAGAAGCTCACGCAAGCGGTTATTTTCGCGCTCTAGCTCACTCATAAGGGACTCGCGCCCATGAAGCTCTTGGAGTTTGCTTTTTAGGCTCTGATTTTCACGAGCTGCGCCATAGAGATTTACATAACCACTCCATAGGCCCTCTACGTTGTTCCAAGTGGCGTCTATTAAAGAGTTAAAAGGCCCCGTTACACTCGACACAAGTGATGTTCCTACTCGCGCTAAGCTCGGGTGCCTCGCGCTGTAAGCTGTTAGGAATAACGAAGTTAAAAACAGTCCTATGCAGGTTACCGCCACATTAGTTCTGGATGTTGTTTCCTGCCTCATCTGGTTCCGAGAGATCCGTTACAAATTATTGCAGCACCACATCTTTCAAGAGATCGAGCTGGTCGAGAACGGCTCCAGAACCAACCACGACAGCGGAGAGTGGATCCTGAACAACTGTCGCCGCTATGCCTGTGTTCTGCGCGATAAATCGGTCTAAATTGCGTAGCAACGAACCACCACCAGCCATTACGATCCCGCGATCGACGATATCTGATGATAACTCTGGAGGACACTTTTCAAGCGCCATCTTAACCACGTCGAGGATCTGATACATCGGCTCGGTCAAGGCCTCCCGCACCTCCTCCTCGCTTAAGACGATCGCTTTAGGAACCCCTTGCAAGAGATCCCGCCCTTTAACCTCAACTTGAGATCCATCACCCGATGGATAAGCGTTGCCTATAGCTATTTTAACCTGCTCAGCTGTACGTTCTCCGACTAAGACGTTGTGACGGCGTCTTATGAAATTAGCGATCGCCTCATCCATCTTGTCACCACCAACTCTAATTGAGCGCGAATAAACTATCCCCTTTAGAGATATTATGGCGACCTCTGTAGTTCCACCACCGATATCAAGGATCATGCTGCCGCAAGCCTCGGTAACCGGGAGGCCCGCGCCTATCGCCGCGGCCATCGGCTCCTCAATTAAATAAACCTCTCGCGCTCCGGCTGACTCGGCCGACTCGCGCACAGCGCGCTTCTCTACCTCAGTAATTCCATGCGGCACACAGATTATTATCCGTGGTTTAACAAGTGCTCGCTTGTTTCGCACTTTGCGAATCAGATGTCTGAGCATCTCTCCTGTGATCTCAAAGTCCGCTATGACTCCGTCCTTCATCGGACGAATGGCGGCGATCGAATCCGGGGTCCTGCCGAGCATATTTTTGGCTTCCGTACCAACAGCGACGACTTTACGTTTTCCTGTTCGGCCGACTGTGTGCACAGCCACAACTGAGGGCTCGTTACAAACTACTCCGCGACCTTTCTGGTAGATCAACGTATTCGCTGTTCCTAAATCGATCGCTAAATCATTTGAAAAAATGGAGTACAAAGATTGAATCATAGTGGCCCTTGTGAAAGAGATGAAGCTCTGCAGGCAGAGGGCCAAGAGCATAACAGCAAACGTAGAAAAAATAGATAGATTACGCCGCTATGGTTGAAGAATTTGATGATGTATCGGACGAAACCTCTGGGGCGTCGCAGTTCTTTTCACCACAGAGGACGCACTGCGAGGCCTATGCCGCGACCTGGTCGACCTGATCTTCTAAATTTCCAGAGGCCTCGGGCTGGCCATCTTCCACATCAGCGAGAGTAACCTCTAAGAAAGCTATCTGATCCTGCGGAGCCAATCGGCTATCGACAAAGACATAATGATTTGTAAGAGAGCGGCACGAACCACTGATCACCTTCCAGCAGTGTCCCCGCTTTAACTCTTCCCGCCGAACCTCGAAACCCTTCGCCTCTAGCTGAATTATCAGGTCTTTATAGCTCTGCTCTTGCTCCTTGCTCCACGTAGGACGAGAGCTCTTTTTCTTTCTGGCGCGACGGATAATTTGACTAGCTTGTACCACTGACTTTTCCCTGCGATTTAAAACACCTGGCCAGAATACCTCGACAATATTAACCCGTCGAGTCGTAACTTAATGTTCTATGCTACACCTTAATTTACTACGTAACAAGCTGTTTTAACTAATTTATTCCGCCTTACAATTAAGCCATCAGCTAGCGTTGAACATTCATGCTCGATGTGTTACCTTTCTCGCCCTGCGTTTTTAAGAGGCTTAACTGCCCGTTGCCCTTATTTATGAGGCCAGAAACGCGAGATTTGAAGATTTTAAACTGAAGGTGAGGTTAATCATGACAGGCTCTGACGAGACAACAACTGAGAATCAGAACGCGGCTGAGACAGCTGCTCAAGAGAATCAAGCGGCTCCAACAAAGAGCGCCACAAAGCGAGAGCCAACAACGCTAACCCAGGCCTTAGCGGCGATTCACGGATCAGCTCTTCGCTCGGACCTTCCAGAATTCAAGATCGGCGATACTGTTCGTGTTCACGCCAAGATCGTCGAGGGAAACAAGGAGCGTGTTCAGGTGTTTGAGGGGATCATACTCAAGCGCAGCAAGGGGAACCACTCCGACGCTACATTCACAGTACGTAAGGTTTCTTACAACGTTGGCGTTGAGAGAACTTTCCCAGTTCACAGTCCACGTATTGAGAAGATCGAAGTTGTTTCACGCGCTAAAGTGCGTCGTTCACGGCTGTTCTACCTAAGACCGCTCCGTGGTAAGGCTGCTCGTATGAAGACCCTTTACACGAGCAACTCGACCAAGGAGACAACGCCGGAGCAGGCAGCTTAAAGGGGATGCGGTTAGACCTTACGTCCCTTAAAAATGCTCTTCAGTCTCTGGACCTCGCACTGGCGAAAGAGAAAGATGAATTTATTTTTATAGCCGAACAGGTATACGAAGTCGCTCAAGAATTCAGCTCTGATGCCCACTTCCTTCTTGATAAATTGGTCGAGATCCATAAATGACTCAAGCCATAGGCTCTCACATACACGTCTCGGATAAAGAGCTAAAAATTATCCGCGACACCCTTCGCTCGGCGCTTAATGGGGAGTTGGTGTATGTCTTTGGATCTCGTGCTCGGGGAGATCACCGCAAGACCTCAGATATAGACCTGGCGATAGTTGGATCTAAACCCGTTACCATGGCCGTGCGCTCACAGCTAGAGTTCGGTTTCTCCGAGTCAGACTTACCATTTAAGGTTGACGTCGTAGACATGCTTACCGTGGATGAGTCGTTTAAAAAGATTATTGAGGCTGACGCGGTGGCTTTGGAGTACCGGGCCTAGGGAGAGGAGGGAAAACCTCGCTTACCTAACCAACCTTCCCAATCCTAACCTGAGCACCCTTTAAATTGGCGCCTGGCCAAACCTTTAGGTTTGGGGAAGCAACTGAACCTCTTAAGGTACCCCTTGAGGAAACCTCGATAGCGGCCGTTGCGCTGACTTTTGCTTGAGACTCTCCCGCAACCTGCAGGTTCTCGACTATGGCCGTGTCACACAGCAGCCCTCCAGGCTCGACTGTTACTGTGGGGGCCTCAATGACCCCGGCAGCAAACTGTCCCCTAATAACAACGGGTCTTGAGGAAAAAATATCTCCTGAAATCTTATAGTTAGTCGGTATTACATACGGCCTAGTTGTTCCCATAGGGCGCACCTGTAGCTGAAACTCAGGCACTCTATCTGTCCAATCCGACTTAACGGCATCTAGGTTTCTTGGAGCTATATTCGTGTTAACCACTGGCCGTCCGGGGATATCTCCTAAGCTTACCGCATCTGCCGAACCTGCCGGCCGCGCAGACTCTCCTGTGGCCAACACCTTATCGCTAACTGGTATATCAATCGTAGGCTTCTTTCTTTTCCAGACCATAAATTTAAATTTCCTACTAGCGGTTACCGCGACCTGACCTGCTTACTGGACTTTAAGATTTCGCTTAACTTAACCTGACCACCTTCCGAGAAATATGTAGCTCCTGAGGAAGCGATGCTTGCCCTGTTCGTTGTAAAAAATGAACAATAACTAAAGAAAAGGGCTACTCCCAAAACAGTGGTTTCTGGCATCATATATGGGTACGGAGCAAAACGGTATAGACAAGTTGACGCTCGGGTTATTGAAAGGTCTTAGAGGGAAGGTTTAATGACGCTGGCTCTGAAGAACAAATCAGACTTATTGGCGGGGCTTGCCGCAGTTAAAAATCGCGTGGACCTTACGAACGAAATAACGCGGAGATCGCGGCAGCTAGTTCACCTTATCCTGGGTACGGTGTTGATTTCCGCGACATCTTTAAACGCTTACGGCGCCGACTCTCCATCATCCCTATCTCAAGAGGTCTCTGACTCACTCCTCAAAGGAGATAGTTTATCGCGCTCATTTGACTCAGCCCGTGGTGATCAATTAGCTCTTGAGGACACCACTCGCGTTCGCGCGAGAGACATTAACATCCGCAAATTAGATGTGATTGATGTTCATGGAACATCAGAGGGCGCGTTAAAGCTCTCGCATTATCCATCTTTCACGAGTAAGATCGGCGATCGCTACGCCAGCATCACCCCGCGTAACAACGTGGTTTTTTACACCCTAGATCCCAACTTACAGGATTTCGTCGCGAGCACTGTGGCGCGAGCTGACGCGAATCACGTGGCCGTTGTGGCGATGAACCCAAAAACTGGGGCTATCTTGGCTATAGCGGGCCGGTCAACATCCATTCCGGGGATCGAGTATCACTCTGGCTTCCCAGCGGCCTCGCTGTTTAAGGTCGTGACAGCGGCGGCGGCTGTTGAGGAGGCGGGGATAACACCTGATTCACTCGTGCAGTTTAGAGGTGGAACATACACACTTAATCAGTGGAACTATCTGCCAAACCCAAGGGCAGATAGAAGATTTATGAGTGTTGGAGAGGCGATGGGTCGCTCGTGCAATCCAGTCTTTGGACAGATCGGTCTGAAATATCTAGACGGTTCGATTTTAGTGAAGTACGCGGAGAAGTTCGGGTTCAACAAATCATTAGGACTTGATGTTCCTCTTCCACGAAGCACGGCTCGCATACCACAGGATGATCCGTTTGAGTTTAGCCGCACATCCGCTGGTTTTGGCGAAGTCACCCTTAGCCCGATCCACGCCGCTGCTCTCGTATCAGGAGTTGGTAATAACGGCTTACTGCCAAGACCTTACTTAATTGAACGAGTAACCGATTCCGATGGTATCACTTTAGAGAAGACTGAACCGGAAACGATCCAGAGAATAGTTCAACCCGAAACCTCCAAGACGCTACTAGAGATGATGCGCTACACAACAACGATCGGAACCTCCCGACGTGAATTTATGCGCGGAGGTCGTCCAGCTCTCGGTGATATTGAAGTAGCCGGCAAGACCGGAACTCTTACTGGCTCTAATCCTCAGGGGCTTAACAACTGGTTTATCGGCACCGCGCCGATAGCTAATCCTGAGATAGCTGTAGCAGTAATCACCGTTGACGCGACACATTCCGCGAAGGCCTCACGCTTAGGTCGACTGGTGATGCAGAATTACTTCAATATCGATCCAGGCCCTGAGATACCAGAGCCTCGTAGAATCAAGGGGTATCACAAGAAATCGAAACATAAACGATTTGTTAAGTCCTCTAACCATCGCTCGAAGAGCCTAAAGGCGACTAAGACCAAATCATCGGCAAAAGCTAAGCCGATGAAGAATAAGGGATATGCCAAGAAAGGCAGCGTTAAGTCCAAGAAAAAATAGCATTAAGGAGATGCCGCAAAAACTCACTGAAGCGAGGTTTTGACGATCTTTGCTAAGCCATAAGCGATCTAAGCCGCGAAACCACCCTTGGGATGCCATCAGTCGCGGCGGCGGTTATAACTTGAAACGACTCGTCAGCCAGTCCGTTGGGCTGCGGATCTACTACAAATTTCGTGGCTTCATACGGGACGTGGTCAATTAAGCTCGCCGCTGGATATACCTCCAGGGAAGTTCCAACCACTATAAAGAAATCGGCCTTTTTAGCGATAGATATCGCTTGATCCATCATTGGCACCGACTCGCCAAACCACACCACATGTGGTCTCAGTTGCGAACCCTTCTCGCAACGATCTCCTAAATTAATATCCTCTTTTCTGTTGTATAAGAGTCGCTCATCACGGGAGCTGCGCGCTTTCAGGATCTCGCCGTGTAAGTGAATAACATCTGTACTACCGGCCCTTTCGTGCAGATCGTCGATGTTTTGGGTAATTATTGAAACCTTAAAGATATCCTCAAGATCCTTTAGAGCGTAGTGAGCCTCATTAGGCTCAGCTGCCAACACGTCTCGTCGTCTCTGATTGTAAAACCTTAAAACCTTAGCTGGATCACGATCCCAAGCTTCGGGCGTGGCTACGTCTTTGACCGATACCCCCTCCCACAGACCTCCGGCACCTCGAAAGGTCCCGAGCCCACTCTCTGCGCTGATGCCAGCTCCTGATAGAATAACTACATGCTGGCGCGACATACCTTAGGCGACCGTAACCTCTTTGCAGAGGTATACATCTTGAATCGCGTTTAGTATCGCTACACCATCTTTCATCGGCTTCTGGAAGGCTTTGCGTCCTGATATTAAGCCCATTCCTCCAGCGCGTTTGTTAATTACCGCTGTCTTAATCGCGTCCTGAAGATCGTTGGCTCCTGAGCCTCCACCTGAGTTGATCAAACCGATCCGTCCCATGTAGCCGTTTGCTACCTGATAGCGGGTTAGATCGATGATGTGGTCAGTGGTTAACTCGCTATACATCCGCTCATCTAGCTTTCCGTATGAGCTAGAGCCTGTATTTAGCGCCTTAAATCCACCGTTACACTCTGGAAGCTTCTGCTTAACGATATCAGCCTCAATAGTCGCGCCTAAATGATTTCCCTGACCTGTTAGATCCGCAGAAACCTCGTGGTTTACACTACCAACTTTGAAAGCCGAGTTGCGTAGGTAACACCACAAGATAGTTGCCATACCTAATGAATGTGCTTCAGAGAAAGCCTTTGAGACCTCAACGATCTGACGCCCTGATTCAGGCGAGCCGAAATAGATCGTCGCTCCGATCGCGACACACCCCTGATTCCACGCGTCACGAACCTGGGCGAACATTAGCTGGTCGCTCTTGTTTGGGTACGTAAGGAGCTCGTTGTGGTTTATCTTTAAGATGAACGGGATCTTGTGAGCGTACTTGCGAGCCATCAAGCCGAGTCCACCAAAGGTCGTCGCCACCGCGTTACAACCACCCTCGATAGCTAAACGGACAATATTCTCTGGGTCGAAGTACTGAGGGTTCTTAGCGAACGAAGCACCCGCTGAGTGCTCGATCCCCTGATCAACAGGGAGGATTGAGAGGTATCCAGTTCCCCGCAGACGACCAGTGTCGTAAAGGGTTTGCAGAGATCTTAGAACCTGAACACTACGGTCGCTTTGCGCCCAGATCCGGTCAACGAAATCAGGACCGGGGAGAGCCAGAGATGACGCGGGTATTCCGCGGCAGGTGTGTCTTAATAACGTCTCAGCCTCAGCTCCGAGCAGCTCTTGGATGTGGGAAAAGTTCATAAAATGCTCCGTATAAATACCTTGGAAACTATACGGGAATTGGGGGTGGGGGGGCAAGGGGGGCTTAATCCCTCAGCAGATCCAAAACCAATCTGGGCTGTAGATTGGCCTGCGCCAGGATCGCCGTTCCTGCCTGTTGCTGAATCAGCTCTTTGGACATCTCCGCCGACTCTTCGGCTACGTCGGCATCCATTATCCCGCTTTCGCTATTTTTAAAGCTTTCTCGCGCTACGGCTAGATTCTGAATTGTGGACTCCAACCGACTCTGCACGGCTCCAAGGGAACCCCTGCTGCGACTTAGTCTGGTTACCGCTTCCGTAAGTGCATCAACGGCGCTGCGTGAAGCCTCCATCGATTCAAGAGCTGTTCCAGCTATCAGTGAGTACATCGGCTCAGAACTTCCTGGATTGGCTAAGCCTAATTCAGAGAGTGTCGCCTGCACGTTCGATATCGAGAACCAAGAGATACTGCTCCCCTCGAAACCAACCTGAAAAGCGATCGTGCTTCCACCGCTAAGGAGATGCGTACCATCGAATTCTGTCACTAAAGAGATCCGCTCGATCTCGCTTGTAAGCGCTAAGTACTCTGACTGAATCGCGGAGCGCTGCTCGTTGCCGTAGGTCGATGACGCTGACTGCTGCGCTAGTTCAAGAAGGCGGTTTAACAGGTTACTGATCTGACCAAGAGCCGCATCTGCTATCGTTATCGCTGATATTCCATCACTAGCGTTACGCATCGAGACGGCGGCGACTCGCGCGTCGCTCCGCAGCCCCTCAGCTATGCCTAAACCTGCCGCGTCATCAGCGCTTCGATTAACTCGCAGACCACTGCTGAGCCTCTCAAAGCGCTGATTCAAACTACCCGTTGTCTGCTTAAGGTAACGCTGGGCGTCAAGAGAGATCAGATTTGTCTTAAGACCTAACCCCATTGATCAACCTCTCTCAGTTTAAATTACCGACCGAGCAACTGAAGCGCTATCGCTGGCTGTTGGTTAGCTTGCGCTAACACCGCCGCTCCCGCCTGCTGCAAGATGTTTAGTCTTGTGAGCTCGGCAGCTTCCGCCGCCACATCTAGGTCGCGGATCTGGCTCTCCGCTGCTTTGAAGTTTTCGCGCGCTACTTGTAGGTTATTGATTGACGCGCTCAGGCGACTCTCTAACGCTCCGAGATTTCCTCGGCTTCTGCCGATAGAGGTGAGGGCTCCCTTAATAGCTTCGAGAGCGAGTCTCGACGCGCTTTGGGCCTCAACTTCGGTATTCGCCGAGATTGAGAAAATCGACGCTGAGCTTCCGGCGTCCGCTAAGCCAATCGCTTGTAGTGTTCCCTGGATGCCCTCATAGCCTAGCTGGGACAACGAAGAACCATCAAACCCGACTTGAAATACGAGATTCTGCCCGTTACTTAAGAGATCAATTCCGTTGAACGCTGTCGTGACCGCGATACGCTCAATTTCACTTGTTAGCGCGGAGAATTCGTCTTGTAAAGCTATACGCTGGGTCACGTCGTACACGCCGTTAGCGCTCTGCTGCGCGAGTTCGGAGAGACGATTTAGGATATTACCGATCTGCGCAAGCGACTGATCCGCTATCGCTATAACCGATATGCCGTCATTAGCGTTGCGAATCGCTACCGACGCTAATGTCGCGTCTGATTTCAGGTTCTCGGCAATCGCTAAACCCGCCGCGTCATCACTAGCTCGATTGATCCGAAGACCGCTGGCTAATCTCTGATATGACTGATTTAGTCTATCGCTAGCCGAGCCTAAATTGCGCTGCGCCGCTAGTGCTGGAAGGTTTGTGCGGATATTAATTCCCATAACTATTTCTCCTTGGCCTTAAGGACCCTCCAGACTTCGAGTAGCCCAATAGCTTTCTTTTAAACTCAGGTCACATCCATTCGACCCTTACGGCAAACTTTGCCGTTCGTTGATGTATGACGAGATAGGAGCAAGTAGCTTGCCAACTTCTTAGGGCATAGCTTTCGCGACGACGCTCACTTACCTCATCGGACACCATCATCTCTCTAATTCCTTGGGGTTAGCCTATTTAAAACCCCCGCTTACCCTGCACGACTCGGTTCACATACTCACGGGTACTACTCGGTAGGTGTGGTGCCACCTGGTCGTAATATGCCGGGTCTTTGCCCTGCTTCTCGGTTCTTAACTGGGCAGAGGCTACCCGCCCCTCCCCCGCGTTAAAGGCCGCGACAGCAAAGCGCTCCAAGGAATTTGAATCTGCGGCCGCTCTAGTCTGCAGCCGATTAGGAAGATCTGTTGGGCTCTTAAAAATATCGTGGAGATAACGGAGGTAGTTACTACCAAGCTTTATGTTTAGATCGGGATCAAAGGGATCGTACCTCTTATTGCCAGTCTCAACCCTCGACATCATGTGTTTGCCAGTTGAGTCCAACAACTGAAACAAACCTTTTGAGGCGTGTCCGTCATTACTCACCGCGCGCACATTAAAACTCGATTCCGCATTAACTACCGCCTGAGTAAGTCTCGGATCGAGTCCAAGATCATTCGCGGTGGCGACCAAGCGGCTCCTAATCTCCTCCTTTCCAAGTTGCTGGATGCCGCTTACCTGAGTTTTTACCGGCACCTCCACCCGCTTAACATCAAGAACTGTCGGAGTTTTGACCTGTTGGGGGGATGGTGTTAGCTGTTCCGACACCTGATCCCGAGGAGTAGCAGGGACAATTGGTGTCATTTGAAGCTGCGGTTCGTCGAATTTTATACTAGCGCGAATGTCTGCGAGTGGGTCTCTTAGTGATTGGCGGATTGAGTAACCCTGGCCAGTAGAGGCTGCCTTTTCGCCATTATTAAGAGTATTTTCAGGCTCTTGAATTAAGAGGGCGCCGAGGTCCTCATTAAACTTCGTCTCATTAGCGTCCTCTAAAGGCTTAGTTGACGCCTTTAGAAGGTTCGCTACGTCCCTGTATCTCGCGGTGAAATCTATCTTCATACCACCTCACTGGGTTTCGTTACCCGTAGAGGTGGTTATGCAGCTATTGTGCCAGGGGGGTGGGCTATCCCAAAATAGGCTTTACATGTGGCAGCCGTGCACTTAAGCGTCTCTCGTGCACCTGCTCGTGCACGTAAACGTGAAACGTTCACGTCGACGTTATACGGTGCCGTGCACGAGCAGGAGCACGTTTACCAAACAAAGCCTATTTAGGAAGCTTCCCCCACTCCACACCCCCTAGCCCCCTCTCCTCCAGATACCGATTAGCCCTCGAGAAATGCCCGCACCCTATAAATCCTCTATAAGCAGACAACGGCGAGGGGTGCGGGGCTTCAAGTACAAGATGTTTTGAACGATCCACAAACGCAGCCTTCTTCTGCGCATAAGCTCCCCACAGCATAAACACTAATCCAGACCGTTTATCATTAAGCTCTCGGATCACTCGGTCTGTAAATCTCTCCCACCCGCGGTTAGCGTGAGATCCAGCCTTCGCCTCTTCTACAGTTAAGACCGCGTTAAGTAACAACACCCCCTGTGCTGCCCACGACTCAAGACATCCATGCGGTGGCATATTATTAGGGAGATCGCTCCATAGGTTTAGATCGCGTTGCAGTTCGTTAAATATATTAATTAGCGATGGTGGCGTAGGCACTCCCCGCTTAACAGAAAAAGATAGGCCGTGCGCCTGTCCGGGTCCGTGATACGGGTCTTGCCCAATAACAACCACCTTCACCCGATTAAACGGGGTCGATGCTAGCGCGTTAAACACCTCGGAGTTTGGCGGATAGATGCTCTTTCCAGCGGCCCGCTCCCTCTCCACAAAAGCCAAGAGATCCTTAAAATATGGCTGCTCACGCTCGTCGCTTAGTACATTCTTCCAACTGATCTCCTCTTCACTTACAAACTCTTGTGATGGCAACACAGCTAGTACTCCCGCTCATCCTCAATTTCTTTTAGTATCTGTAGATAAGAATCGTAACGCCAATCCGCCACTTCGCCTGATTCAACTCCGGCCCTAACGGCGCACTCGTTCTCTTTGATGTGAGCGCAATCACGGAATCTGCAGCGCGTAGCAGCCGTCGCGATATCAACGAACGCTGAAGCCACATCAACTGGAGTAAGGTGCGCCAAACCGAAAAACTGCACACCCGGGAGATCGATAATAATCTTAGGGCCTGCGGCGCTTCTTGAGTATAGAAACCCACGCGGCTGCGTTGTGGTCTGTTTGCCCTGCCCCGTTCGCGCGCTGACGTCTCCTGTGCGCGTACACGCTTCGGGGATCAGTTGATTCAGTATGGTACTCTTACCTACCCCAGAGACTCCGCAAAGCGCCATTATCTTGGTGGATTCGGCGTCTAGTAACTTACGCAGCCTGTCGATACCTTCACCACTCTTCGCGCTCGATTCAACTACATCAACACCGAGCCCACGATAAACATTTAGCATCGGACCTATCTCATCGATACCCAGATCCACCTTATTAACAACCAGAGTTGTCGGGATACCTTGAGCGAATCCAGCGGCTAGCATGCGATCGATCGCGACTGTATTCCAGGTGGCGCCGGCGGCGGTTATGACACAGAGCGCATCTATATTAGTACCCATTCGCTTAAGTTTGCCGTGGAAGCTGCGGTACAGGCTACGGCAGGAAGGCCGCGCACTCGTGACAAAAACCTCGCCATCACGTTTTAGATAATTAACACTATCTCCCACAACGAAATCTAGACTCTTAGCCGATAGGGTTCCAGTAACATAGCGGTAATCATCTGTAAGCAGCGTGACGAAACGTCGCGACACCTCAAGCACCAAGGCTGGGGCAGCCTCTTCTTGAGGCGTTTTTTTTGAGGGACGTTTCATAAAATTAGAGTTATGATCCGGATATTAACGGGTAGTATACCCGGAATAGAGAGAAATTATCGAGGGGTGATGTGGTAGATCTGCACGCGTCTTCTCTCCTACTACTCCCGCACCTGAACCGGTTTCCCTCTCCTCATCATCTGCGCAGCTACAAAGAAAACTACATCGCGGTCACGGAGGGCCAAGGAGAGATGAATATCTATGACAGGGGTATCGCGATAACCAAGCCGAGGGCAAGCCCACACTAAGCGGCGCGGGAGCGCCGCGCTCCAAAAGATGCTCCTTTAATCCTAGCCTCTGTGATCCTCTGTGTTCCTCTGTGGTTTCATTCTAGATGTTACGGATAGGGAGGAAACCACAGAGGTACACAGAGTATCACAGAGGTTAGAACCCATAGAGTCTGCCAGGCCAAGATTTAATTATAATCCCCCCTCTCTGTTCCTCTGTGGTTTCCTCTCCCCTTAAGCCTGTAGAACTATCTTAGAATAAATTCGACATCGAGGTCGCGGAGGGCCACGGAGATTTAACTTTTCTCATTTCTCCTCTCTCTGTAGATGAAGAGGAGGAAATAGGTGCAGGATTAGGATAAGGAGGTAGCAAGAGGAGGGGGAGGAGCAGGAGATGGATGAAGGAGAAAGCGAACAAGTAAAAAAACGTGGAAAGCCTATTTAGTGATTGCCCGCGATTTAGAGCTCATGTAGTAATTGACCCATTCATGCCCCAATTTAAAGCCTGCATCTTTGACATGGACGGAGTTCTGCTCGACTCTGAGCGGATCGTCCGTGATGTTTTCACGCGAGTTTGCGCCGAATTCGGATTTGTCGTATCCCCTGAGATATACCTTAAGAGTGTTGGACGAAACTCTCGCGATACACGCGATATCATGCGTGAGCACCTTGGGGGAGATTTTCCTTATGAAGAGATCGAGCTTAAAGCCAGCGACTTGATCTCAGATCAGGTAGCCAAAAGCGGTTGGCCACTTAAGCCCGGTGTGATCGAGAGCTTAGAAAATTTACGGAAGAACGGGATCAGATGCTGTGTCGCCACATCAACCGAGCAGAATGAGGCGCGCAACCGATTGCGAGAACTGATGGGCTATTTCGAGCACATCTCCTCGGGAGATGAGGTATCACGGGGCAAGCCGGACCCAGAGCTATTTCTCCTAGCGGCGAGTCGTTTAGCGATCGCCCCGGAGGATTGCGTTGTCATAGAGGACTCCGAGTACGGAGCGCAAGGCGCTCTCGGCGCTGGTATGAAAGTGCTGATAGTGCCTGATTTAAAAACTCCCCCTGATTGGCTAGTGCCTAAGGTTTCCGGGGTTTTTACCAGCGTTGATCTGGCGGTTCGGTGGGTGGTTGGGGGTTGAGGCTTGGGGCATAACTGCAGGAAGGAGCGGCAAAAGCGCGCAAACGAGCCTTTGCTTCGTCTCCTCAGGACTACTTCACTTGAGCCGCAGCCTTTAATCGCAACTGACGCAATAGCTCCCCTTTTCTCACCTCTGCTTTGTCGAATATGTGTTCAGTTCTAAGCCTCAAAACCGGGTACCTAGTCTCAACAAAAAGATCTCTCATTTTGTTTTTCAGCGGGTAAACACCCGACAGGAACTTGCCAGAGTCGATATCAAATATCGAATGATACGGGAATCCATCGAGCTCAAGATTAATAGTCACTGGTTTTACCCCAACGACAACTGTAACTAAGAAATCCATCTGGTGTATGGCGTACAAAGAACTGCTTATGAATCCTTTTATATTTTGCTCATCTCGTAGCTCGCCCAGCGCATACTCCATGGCTTTTTCGCCCTTATTGTTATTACATCTGGGTTGTTTTATCTTGTCGACCCACGCCTTCTGTTTGTTTGTAAGTTTGCCATTACGAGCCACACCCAAGATACCTATAACTTTTAACATGCCACTTAAATGCGTGTTAAAGTTTTCCCAGCCATCCGGTAATGTTTCCTTAATGTATCCTTCTATCTTCCATGCTTCATCCTGGTTTAAACCGAGACCATGCGCCTGAAGCACGATCAGGAGCTCTCCTAGAGCCTCTAAGGAAACCCGCAGTTCCTTCTCCGATTTAAGACCCGAAAAGACTTCTTCTTTAAGTTCTTTCGCCTTTTCGTCGTCGAAACACTCAATGGCGGCGGCCGCGTGCATCGCGCATATTTTCAGAGAAAGGGGAGAGTAGCCCTCTGTCTGAGCTCGAGAATCCTCGGATTTGAGGATCCTTTCAATCTCTCCTCCCCAGAAGCGCTCAACCACCTTTTCCATGAGGCTTTTTGATAAAATCGATGCCCTCGCCATATATCTTGACATCGCTGATATCTGTCGAAGATCTTCATAAGACAGGGGGTTACTGGAGACTGCCAGAGCACTCGCGAGCGAGTCGCAAGTTTTTTTCAATAGAAACGGACCTAATTGGACATCCCAGCCATCTTTCCTATCGACATCAAAGATCAATCTGCTAGCTGTCATCCCCATGACCGCGCCACACAAATCGGCGATGTCAGGGTTATGATGGTCTAGAGACTGACCCCATTGGCGCAAAATTTTATTGAAGTTTTCTGTATTTTCCTTTGTGCACATCCTGTCTAGATTCTGATTAGCCTGCATAAAACTAAAATAGGAGCCTAGTACACGTATACAATTCGATAGCTCTCGGGGGGCGGATGAGTATTTACCTTTGGCGAATATCCCGAATATCTCCTCAATCGACTTCAGCAGATCGGTATCTGGGTTAGCTCTAACTTGAATATCTGATCCCAGAATTCTCCCAAGTCGGGAAAAAAGATCAGATAAGTTAACCACACTCAAAAACCTGCCGCTATCTTTTATGAAAGCTAGTAGACGCCTTGAAAGATCGGCCGGGCCATATTCGCTGAAGATTTCATTGACCTCTTTCAGCAGTCTCTCATCGTAACCATCCCAGACCCGGATTGGAGCAACACGAGGAGGGCCCTGTTCCTTCTCGTGCTGTGGTAGCTCCTGTCTTACAGATCGGCCAGACCGATCTCGAGTCTTTGGGAAATAAGCAAAGTTGTCCCAACAATCATCACCATATCCCCCATTTCCCGCGCAATCTTCAGGATTTTGCGACTCTCTCCTGCCGCCATGTTTACTCATAAGCTTACCTACCTAAAACTGCACTTCTCAGGTAAGTTATGCCCCCATCCCCTCTCTAAGTAGCATTCCCCCCGCTGACGCCGCAAATGTACCTGATCCTTAGCTCAGGAAAGCTTCCGACATGGACACCGCTGTTAGCTTCAGCTAGAGCGCTTTCATATAATTGATCCAGCTGCTTAAGCCTGCCATCGACACTTCCTTTAACTGATTTTACGACGCGGCGTAGCTCTTCCCTGCGAACTCCCGTGAGCCAGAAGACGCAGCTCTCGGACGAGATATCGACCTTCGCCTTCCGCAGTCCATCAAGACCCATCGGCCGCCCAAAAGCCTCGTTTACATAATGCGCGGCAGGCCAACTGGAGGCGAGATAGCCACCAAATTTTTTACCTGACGTCTTAAGTACGGACTCAATAGCTAACCACTCGCGCTTGGTAACGATAGTGAATGAACGAGCTGAGAAGGTATCTTTTATAAGTGGGCCTATAACAAACGACAGCAATAATAATATCGCGATTGGACCTCCCAGCCGAAGACTCCCTCTAACGAGACCTCTAGCTCTCCAATTACATGCGGCTTGGATTACCAACGTCGTATGAAGAATGATTACCGCCGTTAAAGGATAGATCGTATGCTTAAGCATGTAATACCGAAGTCGCGCGCCAAGGAAAAAAAACCCGAGCTGAACTATCAGAGCTGCCGCTATCAGAGCCGCAGCGCAAGATACTATCGCCGTAGCGCGAGAATTCACTTTGTCTTTTCCTTCACGCGGTGAAAAAAATAACGCCAACAAAAGAGATAAGATATAAACCAACCAAACAAGGGGAAGGCTAAACTTTGTTGAGGCACCCGCCTGACCCATTAGTGGCAAGAGCCGTATAAAACTAACCCCCGCGATACCCAGTAAGAGCAAAGCGCAAACAGATGAAACAACCCGCGCGCGTCTGGTCTCTGACCTAAAAGCCTCAAAAGCAGCTAGTGAGAAACACCCCACCGCGCAATCAGCCAAGTTAAGCCCATAAGTGAATCTAAGGGCGGCTACTCCACACAGAAGACTTAGAAGTTTGAAGCGATAATCATTTGCCGTCGCGTATGCGGCTATAATTAGCGGATAGATCACACACCCAAATGTGTGCACATATCCTCCTTGAAGAAAAAATTGATTATACAGGGGGAAGAGCAACCCATAGCTAACTAAGGCAGCAAGCGACGCGGCGCCCAAAAACGCCACGAATCCGGCGACTCGCTCGAGCGCTGCCTCGCAGATCGCATGGAATGTGGCTATCAGAATAAAAAAGCCGATAGCAAGAGCAGCCATATGGGTATCAGCTATATTTACAGGGAACAGATTTCTTATGTACGCGCAAAGAGCGTAAAACGATGAAAATCCGTGGTAGGCCTTGGGGTTCTTAAATTCAAAACTATCCAAGTAACGGATATGAAAGGCAGCGTCGCCATTTCCGATCGAGCGTGGAACGAATCCGTTATGAGCTAAAAAAAAGAGAGAGAATCCGCACGCTAATATCAAGCCCAACGACGATGGGCCACTAAAAAAAGGCGCCCGAGCAGTTGGTGCGCTCGCAGCGCTCCGCTCGTACTCATTCAACCGAGGGACAGGGCTCTCTATAGCCGCCCCCTTCCTCTTTCTATTAAACGCCGCTAAGGCGATTAAAGAGATAGGAGCTGTCGAGGCGGCTACAAAAAAATCTAATCCAAGAGTCGCTCTCAAAGCCGCGGCCAGGATACTAGATGCTAGTATCCCAAGCAGAAACAACCACGCGGCTAAGGAGACGAACCGGATTCGCCTAAGCTTGATCATCAACCGCTAAAAGTGTTGGGCCTTCTTCCTCGCTGCCACCCTCATCATCATGACTCTCATCACGACGAGACCTGCGACCACGGGATGAACCACGATCCTCGTCGTAGCTCTCAGAGCCCTCATCACTTCCGCCATACGAGTCAGACTCACTCTCGCTCTGCATCGCAGCTAACTCCTCTGGAGTTGGATCGCGCGGAATTGAGAGGGTCACGGCTCGCTTAACGAAATACTTGCCACCCTTTGAACCTGGCAGGTCAGCCTGAGCTAGCTTCTCAACTACCTCATCTGCCACCTTCTCAGAAACGTCGATGAACGAGTACGCTCCACGAACGCTAACACGGTGAACCTCCTCAGCCGCGACACCACAAGCGCTCGCAACCTGCTCCTTTAGAGCATCAGCGGAAACACCCTGCTTAGAGCCTGAGCCCACGTAGAGCCTAGCCTCTTTATCAACTACCATAGGCTTTCTTGGCTGACGTTGACGACGGCCACCATCGCGCCCCTCGTACTGTCCACGCTCACCACGCTCTCCGCGACCACCGCGATCACGATCACGACCGCGGCCACGGCGCTCTCCGCCGTTACCCTCGCCTTCAGCTAAGAAAGATGGCTGTCTATCCTCATCCACGAAATCATCTTGGTAACGTCCGCCACGTCCACCACGGTTGCCGCGCTCTCCACGTCCACCGCGATCACCACGATCGCGATCACGTCCGCCGCGGCTCTCGCGCCTATCACGGTCACGACCACCACCACGACGGCCACCACGCTCCAGCTTATCAAAATCCGGCTGCGAGCTATCGTCCTCAAACTCCTCCTCATCAAACTCAGAGCGCTCATCTCTCGCTGGAGCTGTCGCCGCTCTTAGAGCTGGAATAACTGAGAGTGTGTTGTTAAGAAGATACGACACGATCTCGCGTGACTTACTGTCAGCTAAGACCTTATCAACCAATTCAGTTAAAGCTGGCTCACCAGCCTCAACACGCGCTACCGCCTGATCACGGAGCTGATCGAACTTTCCTGCCATTACCTGATCCGCTGTTGGTGGCTCAGCCTGAACGAACTCGGCTTTGCCTAGCTTCTTTAGGAAATGGAAATTTGTGATATCCATCGCTGAAACCAAACTAAGAACCTTCTTAGTCTTAGTCTCGCCCTCTGCTGCGAAGCGTTGGAAGTAAACCTCTGGGTCCGCTGGGATTGAGTAATTTATTACAACCTCAAACTCCTCAAGTGGAACACCACGCGCCGCTACATCGGTTAATACTAACGCCGTAATCTCCTTCTTCTGAAGCTGCTGGATCGCTTTGCTAAGCTTAATCTGCGGAACGTATCCAATTAGCTTAAGCGAGGAGAGCCCACGCTTCTTGAGAATAACATCCGCGAAATCCGCGTCTGAAGGGGAATTACAAAAAACCACACACGAGTGACCAGCCTCAAATTCAACAAGGTCACAGAGCGCTTGAGGCTTAGCCAAAAGCGAGGTTCCTACTTCGTAATAAATGTGCTCCATATTTTTGCACCACTATCCATTAATGTCGCCTGATTTCACGCGCGACCAGGACGGCCGCACACGCTATTCACGCTATAAAGTTTATCTGTCTTTCACTTTGGGTGAGAATTGTCTTCGCAAGATCTCTTTTCGAGGCGAGCCTAACTCCGCGAGGAACGCAAGAAGAGTGAACGCTGCGCGCTAACTAACTCAGGCCTCACTAAACAGTGCGATTGCAACGAGCGCTTAGTTTTGGGAATACGTGAACCACTCTTGGTCATACGTTTTGTTCCCGAGACGCTCTTTCTCAAACCTAGCCTTTAATCTATACCATATTTTGAGTTCAGAGGAAGTTAGGCTTGCGCTAAATTAGTGTTGGCGATCTCACTCAGTAAGCTCCAACATAAAGCCCCAGGCTGTGCCTACTAGCGCCCTTAAGATACTGTAATTAAAGAGATATCTCTCCATATGACAGGCCAAATCAGTCACCTTTTTCTCTCCCGATTGAGTCTTTTTCTCCCGATAATTATTATTTTTGTATCTTCGTGCGTTGAGGTCAGAAAGATTAATCCTAAAATAAAAGATAACGATCTTAATGGCTTAGGGGTTCTAAATTGGCCTAATGTCACATTTAGCAACCTGCCAGCTACGTCAGGCCATGTCGGCGAGGTGCTCAAAACAACCGAGGTTACTACTACCCCCCGAAGACTCGTATCAGCGGGATCCGATGGGAACGTTGTCTTATGGGATATAACAAGCGGCTCGAGCAGGCTGATGAAGCATGTAGGCAGCGTGGTGCAGAACGTCGCTCTCGGACGTCGTCGCGCGTTGGTAGCCTGGAGCACGGGTCTCACAATTTCAGTTTCTTGCGCTTCCGGCTGTGCTGAAACCTGGGAGCTTAAGCGACTCAAGACCCGTGTCACATCATTAGCGTTTCACGAGGATGACACGGCGTTAATTATTGGTGGGGCGGATGGACGTGTTTATCGGTGGCACTTTCAACGTGAGCGGGACGCCGCTACGCAGGAAGAGCGAGACCAAACGCTCGAGCGATATATCGTTCACCAAACAGTTGTGAGTGTGGTAGCTCCGCTTCATACCGGCCGCGCCTTCTTTTCCGCTGACTGGGACGGAAGGCTCTACGCCTGGCTCGCCTACACAGCCGACGATCAACAGGGCAGCTTCGATAAGAATCTTTTCGGGGGCAGGTTTTTTGGTGGATTGGGGACGTACATGGCGGCGCCTCGCGCGCCCGATCGCGGCATCACCAGCATAAATGTATCAGGCAACGGGCAACGATTGGCCGTTGGAACTGATGATGGATACGTCGAGATCTGGGAGGTACGGGGGTTTGAGATGATCGCTCGCACAGCGGTGCATAATGGGCGGGTGATTAGCGTAGCTCTAAACGAAGATGGCTCGCGGGTAGCCTCTCTCGGCCGAGACAGCAAGATCTCTGTATTGGACCTAGCGGATGACCCGAGCCATGGAATTAAGATCGGGGCGTTAAGAGCGTTAACAAATCCCGTTGTAACTGAAGAGATGAAATCTGCCCGAGGGATCTATTTCCTATCTGACGGGAATCTCATAATCTCTACTAACACAGGTCAGGTCGGCGAGCTAAAGCTCTCGAATAACCCTAAAGTCGCGAATACTCCGCCGGTTGTCACCAAACAACCTGGCGCCGTCGCGCGAGAAAAGGGATCTGACTATTAAGCAAAAGCGAGCAGATGATTAACGCCACAGAGAAACCTCCAGCTAATCTAGACACTCCAGATGTTAAGACCAGTTCTCGACTACCCTACGCGCTACTGGTCGCTGCGGTGGTCATTATAGTAGTGGGATTAGACCAGCTCACAAAGAGGATGGCGCTCGCTTCTTTTCATCCAGGAGAGATTCGTCCAGTAATAGATGGCCTATTTAATCTGACCCTCTCTTTTAATACAGGCGCCGCCTTCGGACTGTGGACTGGATTGGCGAGTGGATGGCGTGAGTCCGTCTTGGCGTTAACGATCCTAATGGCGCTAGCGCTGGTAATCTTTCTCTTAACCCGCCCATACTATCAAAATCTTCTTGCGCAGACAGCCTTGGCGGCAATCTTAGGTGGAGCTGTGGGAAATGTAATAGATCGTTTTCTATACGGCGCGGTTGTCGACTTCCTGGATTTTTATATCGGCTCTTCTCACTGGCCCGCTTTTAACATAGCTGATAGCGCTATCTGCCTAGGGGTGGGGTTACTGCTCTTCCTACCAAAGCCAGACGCCGATGACACGCTTAGCGAAGGGCGGAAAAACCTCGTGTAGTCGGGGCAGTTGTTAGTAACTCCATTTCGGTTTACGGTATCTCGCATGATCGATCTTCATCCACCTGCGAGTGGCTTGCCTCTGGCTGGCGCGTTACTTCTGTGCTTCGCTGAGTTATCGCGTCTATCTCCACGCGTTCGACACATCGCGCTTTCTATCAGACCGGTAGCGATAATTTTCTGCGTAACATCTGTGGTCGTCTCTTTTCTGACCGGTTATCAAGCGAGCAGCAGAGCGACTGATATTACAGCAGCGGCGGAGCAAGCGATGGCGCTCCATCATTCATTTGGAAAGGGACTCCTGGTTTCATCCCTCTTATTAGCTACTTTTTTCTTTCTAGAGCGCGTAGCCACTCACGGTAAAAAAGCGTTTATGTTTTTATATTATATCTTTTTTATGCTCCAAGTGGTTGGAACCATTTGGGTTGGCACCCTTGGCGGGGAACTCGTGTTTAAGCACGGGATAAATGTTGAGGAAGGCCGGCAAAACCTACCCGTAGCGAGAAAGTGGAGGTTGAGTTGATATTCGATTTTCGAGATGGGGAAAAACCGCAAGTGTATCCTCTGTGATACATTGAGGATTTTTTCCCATCTCGAAACTCGAAGAGCAGCTCAAGATCCGCTTTCGCAGTAGGGAGGGGTTTTGTCGGCCTTCCTTAAGTAGGTACAATACTTTTACAAATCTATAACCGCCCCGTGACAACTGGCTGGTTTTAATGTGTCACACTCCTCTGCGTTGACAACGATTGTTGTTACTTTTTTTGGAGTATGAAATGGACACAGCGGTAAACACAGATATTCAGAACGATTCAGAGTTAGCTAAGAACAGAACGCTTAAGGCGCTATTTCAAGTGATCTGCGCCGACAACGAGTTTACACTTTTGCGCCAAACACTTGAGCTGTACTGCGAGGAGATCGCCGTACAGTAACTAAAGGCACCTCCTACTAGGGGGTGACAGGAATAAGATGCGCGATAGATTTTCGCGCCTATTACTTGAGAATAACAACCTCAACTCGGCGGTTCTGCCGTCGGCCTAAATCTGTTCTGTTAGTGGCGATCGGAGTTGTTTCGCCGAAAGCCACGACTGAGATTAGGTTAAGTGGTATCCCATTTATCTGAAGTGCCCCTGCTACCTGCTCGGCGCGTGATTTCGATAAGTGATAGTTGTATTCGATATTGCCGACAGAATCTGTGTGACCCTCGACTGAGAGGCTCCTTGAGGGTGCTCGCTGAAGGATCTGGGAGATCTCAGAGATTATCTCTTGGGCTCTCTTAGTTAACTCAGCTCTGCCAGACGCGAAGAGTACATCTGGAAGATTTATAACAACGCCCCTATCTGACTCTCTGACATCTATACCACGTTGACGTAGCTCATCTATCAATCTGAGGTTCTCTTCAGAGAGCGGCTCTTCCCTGTTGGACTTTACCGTCTCAGACCCTTCCGCTGGAGCTGCACTCTCACTCCTACCCGAAGACTTATATTGAGCAGGTTCGCGGGGCGCTTTCGACACGCAGCCGCTTAACTGCATTGACATCACTAAAAAAACGCCAGTTACAAGGAGTCCAGCATTAGAAATGAACTTCATCTTTCAGCAGCGCTCCTAGCTCTTTTTTGGCGGCGCTGAAAGATGGATCGATCGACAGCGCCTGTTGGAACTCCCCCTCCGCGTCTTTGGTTCTCTGCATCGACGCGTATACCTTACCTAGCTCGTGATGCAGCGGCGCGCTATTCGGACACAGCCTTAGCGCCCGCCTGAGGTGAAAGAGTTTATCTGAGTTATCACTCGCCTCCACCGCCAAGTCACGTTCGGCCAAGGCAGCCTTGCACTCCTTAGATTGAGTATTAGTCGCTGGCGCGGCGGTAACTTTAGCGGTGGCCTCGGGCGCGCCGGCCCGCGTGGGCAGATCGCTCTCACTTAAACTACTCGCGCTATTTGACTTAGTCGCTGGCTTACTTAGTGTCTCAGTAGGCGCGAGCACAACACCTTTCGTCGCGCTTTTCTCCCCCGCGTCGGTTCCGATATCGTATCGGGCCAACTGTTTGCTCTCTTCCTTCGATGCGCGCGCCTCTGTCAACGCGTCGGGCAGCTTCTCTTTAGGAGGAGCTACGTACTTAACCGCTTGGGGTTTTTCTAGCTTCGGAGTACCTGCGCTCTTAGAATAGACGGGATAGCTGTAGACTTGAGCGCCTCCTCCCGGATTGGGGCCACGTTGTCTTAACTTGGCTCTCTGTCTAGCCACTTCTGGAGATTCGGGATCTGTTGTTGTGCCTTTGAAGCGATACCGCGGAGTATCAGATACCGTGGTTGAGTTTAACGCGTACGAATCATCTCCGCGAATTACGCGCAGCTCGTTTATCTCGTTTCTTTGAGCTTTGATTATCTGCTCTTGACGCTTGATAGCTTCATCTTGCGCGGTATTTTTCTCCTGCTCAGCTTGTAGCGCGTTGCCAACTAAAGCGCCAACAGCGGCGCCTGCTCCGGCGCCAATAGCCAAACCACTTCCAGCGTTACCACTCTGGTTACCAATTATCGCCCCAAGCCCAGCTCCGACAACTCCACCGACCCCAGAGCCAACCGCTGTGGTCTGGCGTGGCTTAACACAACCGGTGGAGATAAAAACTAATGCCAATGCTACAGGGATGATTCGCTTGCTTGTCACTGGATCTCGTCTTGTCATCTTTCCGCTCCCTGTTAGCCCTCTTTCTCAGCTAGTTTAGGGTAGCGAGATTTAAAGTAATCGTCGTGGTATTTTTGGCGACGCAGATCTTGCAACTCGCGCTCCTGCTTCTGACGCTCAAGCTCCTGACGCTTGATAAAAGCGTCCTGCTGTTTGGTAGCGTCCTCAGCGTCATCACGCACATCACCGATCGCCGCTCCTGATAACGCGCCGACCGCGGCACCTACAGCGGCACCGGTTCCGGTGTTGCCAGAAGCGCTCCCGATCGCCGCTCCTGCTCCACCGCCTACGACTGTGCCGGCGACAGCGCCTGTAGTTGTGTAATTATTTCTGGGGACACAGCCAACTGAAGATATAGCGATCACTGAGAGTAAAGCAACTTTGAAGTTCGTGAACATAGGAACGATTCCTGATTTCTAAATTTTAGCTACCGCGCCAATTATAGCACACGCGTATCTCTAAGCCTAAAACCGGCGGTGCCGCCTAGGGCATCGCAGTTCTTTATCACCACAGAGGACGCAGAGGACACAGAGAACGGCCATTTTATGGGCAATTATGGGGTTTTCTCTGTGTCCTCTGCGTCCTCTGTGGTAAAAAATATTTTACTAATTGTCTCTGCAACTTACCAAAAACACTGCGACGCCCTGGGTGCCGCCCGTTTCAGATGATTGTACGGAGAGTTTGGATTATCGGCAATAAATATCGTTACGTACTCTATACCTCCCGCTTAAGAAGCAGGAGAGTTACATCGTCTTTTAGAAGCCGCTCCTCCAGGAAATCAGCCAGCGCGTCGATGATGCGCTCGACCATCTTGCCAGCCGAGAGCTCCTCTGGAATCTCCGATATCACCTGACACAAACGCTCTAAGCTAAATTGTTCCATGCCGGGATTCTGAGCCTCAGTCAAACCATCTGTATATAGAATTAATAGGTCTCCTGGGAGCATCTTAGCCTTAACTAATTCATAAGGCTCTCCCGACACGAAACCGATAGGGAACCCCTCTCCGTACAACTGCTCAACCCGCCCGCTACCGCGGCGCCGGAGAAGCGCCGGCCCATGACCAGCTCGCGCCCACGACACATCTCCTGAATCAGGTTTGTAAAGAAGGTGTCCGGTTGTGATGAATCG
Source organism: Bdellovibrionota bacterium (assembly GCA_044356215.1). Taxonomy (GTDB): domain Bacteria; phylum Bdellovibrionota_C; class UBA2361; order UBA2361; family OMII01; genus OMII01. The sequence continues at coordinate 55,008 of JBIKWQ010000006.1, forward strand.
GCCAGTTGGTAGCTGTGGTTGCAAGTAGAAGCTCATCTTCTCAAGCAATTTATCTGGTTCTAAACCTTGCGCCGCTACCATCGCCAGCTTCGCCATACTAGCTAAGAAAGCGGCGGGCAGGCCATGCCCAGAAACATCCGCTATATGCAGTTCTAGCGCTGAGCGATCCTCACTTAAATCGCAGAAATACCAGTCGCCTCCGACCTCCTCAAGTGGATGATAAGACACCGCCAATTGAAACCGGGGATCCTTTGGTAACGTTCTCGGCAAGAGGCTACGCTGAATCTCGCGCGCTTCATCGAGATCTTTTTTAAATCTGGTGTTGTAATCGCGCAGAGCCAGATTCATCTCGGCCAGCGATCCCTGCGCGTCATCCGCTCCCGCTGTCTTTCTTAAGCGTAGCTGTGTGGCTATTCGGCTGGCTAGTGTACCGACTGAGGATGACGCTGGGACGAGCTCGATCCGATCTACCTTTGATAATTGATCCAGAGATCGCCCATCTTCTGGCGCGAGACAAACGATCGGGATGCCCTTGGTGTTCTCGTGCGACCGAAAGAACGCGCAGAGATCCAATGTATCACTTGAAACACGACCATCGATTAGAATGATATCGGGTGGTCTCTGAGATACAACCTCAGAGATAGTTTGATCCTCGTTAACCCCGAGCACCGCGTATCCCAACCTCTGAAAGAACGATGGAATCTGATTAGTATCGTCCCCTAAAAAGAAAATGGTATCCATTAGTGATCAAGCCCCTCCTTCCAGTCTATCGGCGAGATCCATTTAGATATTTAGGGAGTTATGATCAGAGGGCTAGACTGCGCGCTCATCTACTTGATCTGACTTAGTTTTAAACTGTAACATCTCCGGGGATATGGCCAAAAGTGGCTGCGCTTGGTACCACAGCCAGAGGTTGTCTAGTCCTTTTAATGCGGCTGCGGTCTTTGCCGAGGAAAAGGTTAAAAAGAGGGTCTGCGGAGCGCCATCTTTCGATGTCAATGACCCGATAAATCCGCTTCCCTCCGAGGTCAGAGACACCGAAGTTAATGAATTAACGGCCGCGAAACCGGTCTGTGTCTTTACTGAGAATCCAACTGGATGGAATCCTCTGAACAGATACTCGCGGTCCTCAACCTCCAACTCCAACTTTAGCGAGTAGTCACTCACCTCCACGTTCTTAATCGCAACACGCGCCACTGGAGGTTCGCTCAACTGACGTCCGAGATTCGCTATCATAAGGGTCAAGGCTAAAAGCGATACTCCCAATCCAAAACGTGGAGTCAGATACCTAGCTAGTCTCGCCCCCCCTTGGGCCTGCAACGTCGATAACCTCTCTGACCTGTAAGGTGTCAACCCCGCGGCGCGCCACTCACCATCACCGAACGCCGTCAGGGCGTAACCGATCGCTGTATAGGTACTTAAGATCCAGAAAACGCACTCTGAGGCCGACGCCAAGCTCATCCACATAACTGACCTGCCACTCGGGCTTGGTAGTGTAAGAAGCGCGGTTAACAACATCGTAAAACCGCATGGGGCCACAAGGGTCTTAAGCGCGGCAGTGCCATCAGATTTGGCGATAGCAACAGCCCGAGCCAAACTCGGCCCTGGGGACAACCCCATGAAGGCGACTACCGCGAAATAAAAATAAACTCGCAGCGACCAGACTATTCCCAAAGTTCCCAGCAGGACGAATAAAAAAGTGCTTCCTCCCCCTGGATTGAGGGCAAATCCAATAAACGGCACGATCAATAGAAACGAAGAAGCGATACTTACCGGTGCGATGCGCGCGGCTAGTTTCAAGCCACTAGCCGAGCTGGCGGGCTGCGCCTGCAACCGCTTGCGCCACCGAGCGGCGATAAAAGTCACCAGAAGGATCTGCAAAACCCGATCAACTACCGCGATTATACTCCAGCTTGACGTGTCATAACTCCTCAGGGTCAGATCCAGCGCCAGGGATAATGAGAGAAAGAGCGCCAGAGGAACGAGGATTAGACGGTCGTTCCACAGCATCCCCGCCGCGACTCCAAAAGGATCGTATGAAGCTCTTACTGTACCCAGGGCAATTCACTCTCTAGATTTTTCAGCACGTCGCGCAGGTCCACGCCAGATGGGGCGATCACAACCCCAGCATCAACTTGTCGGGCTATCTTTCCAAGAAATTTATCTTGGCCCGCGTCAGTCGAGGATACTCTGACTTTTTTGACACGATCCGCACCGAGGAGATCAAGGTCATCCTCAAGCATCTCCTTGTCATGAGTCAGTATCACCAACCTATGACCGTTTATCCAAACGGACGCCGGTTTTTTACCAGTATAGGGGACGAAGAAATTATCCATACGAACACCTTCCTCTGATCTAACCACACTAAGCTAATATTTCAAGTAAAGCCTGGTTCGATAAAAGCGGCAAGTACTCAATGGGTTTTCCAGGGCGTCGCAGTTCTTTATCACCACAGAGGACGCAGAGGACACAGAGAACGGCCATTTTACGGGCAATTATGGAGTTTTCTCTGTGTCCTCTGCGTCCTCTGTGGTAAAAAATATTTTAGTAACTATCCCAGCAGCTTACCAAAAACACTGCAACGCCCTATGGATTTTCTAAATCGGCTATTTTGGTACCTGTCCGCTATCTGTGGTCAGTAACGAACTCCTCAATGAACACTCGGCACCCGGGGGAGTTGGGCTTATTCTTACAGTCATTCTTGCGGTTCAGACAAAATGAAAGCTGCGCCTCGCGCTCAGCTCGTCTAGCTTTGTTTTTATTACCCTCAACCATGTCCGCCACCATCATATCAACATCCATAAGGCAGTTCATGTAGGCCTTGGATATCTGTTCCGGCGTGATGTATTCGCTATCAGTTTGGTTAGCTCGAACTTTTTCCCCGTTTGAACTAGGAGTCGCGATTACTGCTGGTTCAGCTTGGCAAAGCTTCGCGGCGCTTAAAACCACCACTAGCGACAGCGTAAGGCCAAGCCCAAAGGCTAAAACGGCTCTCATCCCTTCCCTAAACCTCCTGGGCTATAGAGTCTAGATGCTTAGCTTGCGCTGGAAACTTGACTCGAGCGGCGTCCAATAATTTTTTAAAGGATTCCTTCTCTTCTCCGGTATTCAATAAGAGAACAAGGGCCGCGAGCGCATCCACCGCGACGAACTCTCCACGCTCCCCCAAAGCCGTCAACTTCTCCTTAGCTAGAGCGAGGTGCTCATCGGATTGCGCTAGCGCCTTCGCGAGCCCCAACGTGACAGTCTCGGAGATAAAGCGCTCACTTGAGCGGGAATCGGAAACAGCTTCCCAGGAGGGAACAGATCGCAAGGCGCTCTCTACCTGGGCGAAATCTTTAAAACGGCTAGCGAGCAGCCCGCGATATAACTTGGCGTAAGTATCAAAAGGGCTTGGTGATGATAACGAGTCTATCATTAAAGATAGCTTAGATCGGCTCTCCTCTATCTCTTTTGATTTAGCCTCGACCGAGGTGGAGGCTGACTTTTTCGCCGCTTCATCCTTCGCTAAAGCGAGATCAGCCTGAAGCTTCACTAACTCTTCTTGCTTATCGACCACTCCTTTGTAGGCTGACTGAACATCGGCCAGAACACCTGTCGCGCGTGCGCGTTTGTCGAGAGCTGTCGCCGTGAAACGATTATACGCGACAATGCTGGCTCCGATCGCGACTAACAAGAGAAGAAGAGAGCGCCAATTGTTCAACACAAACCTGACGAATACGTCATTTTTTGCCGCGTCTCCGATCGCTGGATCCTCAAAAATACTCCGGCCTGTAGATGACTTCTGGTTAGCTGCTGGATTCCGATCTGACATTGGCGCTGTACTCACGTCTTAAACACCCTCTAGTAATTACATCTTATATTTAAAATCTTCCGGGTCGAGCTGGCTTAGAAGCTCCTCCCACTTATCTTTGCTTACTCCAGCGAAATCTTTCTCTTGAGACTGCTCCTCTGGAGCTGACTCCTCACTCTCACTTTGCGCACCCTCTCCCTGCTCCACCGGTTGAGGCTCCATCTGCGGCAGAGGGTTGTTTGAGCCGAACGCCACCTTAGCTTGATTCAGAACCGACTGAGCTACATATATCGGCGCTGAGGCACGAAGCGCCATCGCTATCGCATCGCTTGGTCGAGAATCAAGCACCATTATCCGGTCTCCCTGCCCTAGCACAAGCTCAGCGAAGTAGGTTGATTCGCGCAGCTCTGTGATAACGACCCGTTGAACGGTCACACCAACCTCAAGCAAGAGATCAAAAAATAGATCGTGAGTAAGAGGGCGCGCCATCGTCACCTGCTTGATCGCGCTAGCGATCGACGTAGCCTCGGGGATACCGATCCAGATCGGCAAGGTTATATCTCCCGACTCATCTTTGAGTACCACTATGGGGGCCTGGGTGGCTGGGTCGAGAACTAACCCACCTACAAACATCTCTATCGCTGAATCATTTGTCATGAATAATTACTTTAAAAATCACCAGTACCCGGACCGCATCGCCCACGACATACCTCCGTGATGCCAGTCCCTTTCTTAGTCTATAACTAATACAAACCAGAGTCATCACCCAAGATGACCTTAAAGGTAGCTACTCAGCAATTCCTTATGAGATGGGTAAAAACAGCGGGACAGCCCCGTTTTTCACCTCTTTCTCAAGGCCTTCCTGTTTGTGGTTAATTACTCTACGACCGGGTCGCCCCACGAAACGTGGTCATCCTGATTTTTATTGCCATTTAGCCCTTTGCCAGCGTCCTCACTAATCAGATGTAGCTCTCTAACACCAGTGATATCAAGATCGATCTTTACCGCCGCGCTCCGCGCGGTCAAGACCCCTGAGTTATAGAGCTCGCGGCCATCGCCCTCGACTCTCAGGATCACCGACGCATGCTCCGAGGAAGTTCGCTCATCATCTATACCAGCCAGCGCCTTAAATCTCTTAAATCCATCCGCAACCATAGTCACGCGCGAATTCGCGTGGGTTCCAAATCCGCTTTTAAAGACCTCTCCTCGAATCGACAACGGGCGTCCATCCACTGAGCGATTATAGCGCAAGACGCCAAACTCCTGGCTCCACGAGAGAAGCGGTAGATCGACGGCTTTAGTAGGCTTAATGGGCATTGGCATCGATGTAGCCTCATCCGAGAATTCACTCGAATTACGCGCGCAGTTAAAATAGAAGAAATGAATCTGATCCTCTGTCAGTTTTCTCAGTACAGTCTGATCATTTCGCGTCAGGTTGTGATAGCTATTATTTCGATCATCGATATCAAAAAAACGAACTATTCGCGGTGGGCGATCTTTTTCTCCTGCAACAAGCTGATCAAAACGCTGTCGACATAGAAACCGAGAATAGTTAAGAAGCTTTTCCGTGTTGCGCTTCTCACGCAGAATCGCGTTCGAGTAATTCATTAAATAATCATAGAAGACACCTCTATACTTAACAGAGGTCACGTTCCAGTAAGCCGAGTCATCTCCCTGATCGACCCTCACAATCATAAAACGGTTACGCATACCGCCACCATAAATCCAGCTCCAATCACTCCGTAGGTCGAAGAATTCAAAGATCGGCGCGCCCACCTTTCGAGCTAAAGACGCCACTTTTTCAGGTACCACACCCCGCGTTTGATCGCGAACGATCAGTATCAAGAAAGCTACGGTTACAATCGGACCAGACACACCAACAATTAATCGCGCTATCACCCTAACCGATCGCCATACACGCAAAAGTCGTGGGCGTAACGCGGTAAGAAGGCGCGTTAACTGCGAACTCACCGATCGATCTGAGATCCAGTCCCAGATCTCAGATGGGACGAAGAGATAGAAACCTAAAAGTGGTATAAGAGGAAAGATCCCCACATGAATCGAAAGAGCTATACCAAAATAGACGATCGTAGCTAAAGCGAGGGTCGTCGGCACAATAACACGTCTAGCGAAAGGAATAATTAGAGCTAGCGGCGCTAGCATCTCAACCAACACAACGATCGGGCTCATGATCCGCGTGATGTAACGATTAGCTCCAAGCAGCGTTGTTATCGGATTCACATTTGTATAGTAGGTGAGATCCATGTGAAGAGCGCCATCGCTCGAAAACCACTGATCGAAATTCCTAAATTTGGCTAGCCCCGCTCCATAACTTACAGCGGCGCAGATCAGGAATAGTCCGCAGATCGCCCAATGAAAGATCCGATGATTATCTGAGCGGCGATAGTAGCGCCTAGAGAGAGGAGACCTCGGCGCCATCGACCAGGGGATAAAAAGCCCCCAAAAAAGCGCCCCTAGCATCGCCCGACACAACCCGAAATTGTACTCATCCGATCTAAACGTAACTGAGTAAAATACCAACCAACATATAAACAGATTAGCTCTTGGAGAGATCTTGGCCGCGAATAAAAGGGAAGAGACCACACCAACCAGTAAGACGACCTGGGCGAAGAGCGGCGAACCACTCGCCATAAGAAGAGAGAAGCGCTGAGAGCTGGTAACCCCAAGCGACATCTCGCGGGGATAAACCCCTAGGTCGCTGATTAATTCATGAGAATAGAGCGCAAAATTTAAAAATGTAAGGGCTAGTAACACCCCCCAAAGGATCCGCGTAAACGCCAGAGAACGAGGGTCAACGCGAAACACTCGATTTATCATCGCCTAGAGCCTCCACTGCTCCCAGCACCTGATCCTGAACTATTCTTCGCGACTCCGCCAGCTCCTTCTCTCGATAGCTCCGCTCTATGGCGATAACTGCCGGAGCAAGATATTCCCACTCCCCCGCCGAGATGCCAAAGGTATCAAGCATCTCTTTAAACGCCTGATTCAAACGTTCATAGGTGCCACCCTTGTCGCACTTCTCGCTCTGCGCCGACTTCATAAGTTGCTCTAACAGCTCTTGATCGGGCCTTCGGTTCTTGTCTATTAATCCCTTCCTCCTGGCGAATGAATAGGCGACAGAAACACTGAAGAGCTGCTTTAAAGCCGTATCGGCGACCTCCATATGGGTCAGACAGAGGATCTCTGGGAGCTGCTGTTGCACAACTTCTTGCTGTTCTTCTGTATCCATGAAGTATGGCCGGTCATCAGCCCCACCATCGGCGATTCGTTGGACCGTGACCCGTGGCCATTCATCCTCAGATTGCGGGCGATACTCTCCGCCATTAGCTTGGGTCCAGGGAAGATTCTGATCTCCATCTGGCCTACCAAAAAGATCTTTGTAGAGCAAAGAAGATGCGGTGCTTCCTATCAACTCATCCCAGCGACACGGGTCACAATAGCAATCAACAAATTTTTGCAGGGCTACGGTTAGAAGGCTTTGGCGGTCGTCTTTATGCCTGGTTCTTAATTGCTCACACACCTTAAATTGTTGATTCTCGCTCTCAAAGTATAATCTCAGAAAATTGAACAAAGCTTTGCTATAAAAAAAAGCTCCCACGGTCATAATCAGTGATTCTAATTTATTCGGCCACAGCTCGAAACTTAGTTGAGATAAAACTGGTAAGATGATGGCGGAGCCTCGAGCTAAATCTCGCATGAATTTGGATTGAGTCTCGCTTTTTTGCCTAAAAATTTCTTTCTCCATCTCGCTTCGATCTTGATCCAAAACATGGTCCTGGATATCAACCAAGGCAAAGAACCTGTTAATGTGGCTTAGCTTTCTAACCTGGTCCTTGCTTGCGATCCCACACAGTCCCGCAATTAAGTCCGCGTAATTTGGTATTTCGCCTGCGGGCACTACTAGTCTACTCTGCGCCTTCACAAAACTTCCCGGAACATGAGCGCAATACAGGGATGACTTTTGCGCACTGAACGCATCGAGGTGCACTTCATCGCGCTCTTCATCTCGCTGGAGCGGATTCTTTGGAACTTGAAACATATCTTTAAGAGGACAGTATTCTCGCCCCCAAAGCCTCGAAGCGGACCAAAATATAGTGTCCGCACTTTTCTTGAGTTCGCCGAGAATTTTTTTAACTACCAAAAAAGCAAATTTGTCGTCTTTTTCTAAACGTGTCAGGGTTTTCTGTAGCGCCGCGGATCTTTCCATCTGATCCTCATTAGCGTTAGATGGGAGGGCAACATGGCTTAGAATTTTTTTCACCAATTGATTTTCAGCTAGGCGCGGATTCAATGAATTCAGATCGAGCTGTTTAAGGATTTCAGGACACGCACGTTCCGCTACGCCCTGCTCTCCGAGAAGAGCGAATAGGAAGTTGTATTGGAGACTGGGTGGGCATAGCCCCTCCCATGATAGGTAATAGCTCTTTCCACCATCGCGTTGCGATACTTTATCAGCGTCTACACGAAACTCATGGCAATCTTTACCTTCGCCAAAACTGACCGTAACAACAGACGCGGCCATATACCTAATTCCTCTATAGGCTAGTTTCCGCTTCGAATGGGCGGCGCACCTTATAAAGTCTATTACACCCCCAAAATCTAATAAAGACTTGAGTTGTCAAGATAGGGCGTCGCAGTTCTTTTCACCAGAGAGGACGCAGGGAATAGGCCATTTTATAGGCAATTATGGAGATTCTCTGCGTCCTTGGCGTCCTCTGTAGTAGAAATATTTTACTAATTATCCCAGGAGCTTACCAAAAACACTGCGACACCGTGTTTTTACCAGACGATCTTATCTTCTTAAGATTTAAAATAGCTGACTCAAACCGCCACACCCTCCCGCACACGCATCACAATCTCCTCAAGCCTGGCGCGCTGGGTTCCCAGCGTTAGCCTAAAGTAGCGCGGATCACCCCCAAAACGATGCCCACCGGCGACACCTACTCCGAAGTTTTTTAAGTGACTCTCGATATCTTTAATCCCTGTCTTAGTCGCGTCGATCCACGCTAGATAGGTCGCCTCAAGGGGAGCCATTGAGAGGCCCGGAATAGAATTAAACTCGCGCAGACAATACTCGTGATTAGCGCGGAGGTATTTAATCAACTCAAGCCGCCACTCCTCACAATCTCGGTAGGCTATCAGAGCAGCGCGGCCTCCAAATACATTAACTGAAGGTAGCGCTTTGCCTGTACAATCAACCAATTTGGCGCGTAATTCGCGGTCAGGAATCACCGCGCACGAGCACCCGAGCCCCGGGATATTAAATGTCTTACTGGGCGCTAAAAGTGTAATCGTATTCTTGGCGATCTCATCTCCTAAGGTCGCTATCGATATGTGACGCTTACTTGAGTCTAAAATAAGATCACAGTGGATCTCATCTGAGCAGATGACGATTCCGTGCTCAGTGCAAAACTCCGCCAGTTCAATCAACTCATCCTTACTAAAAACTCGTCCAGTTGGATTGTGCGGATTGCAGAGGATAAACAACTTAGTTCGCTTATCTCGCGCTGAGCGCATCGCGTCAAAATCAAAGCGGTAGTAACCTGAGGAGTCGCTAACTAAGGGAACATCCTGTAATACTCGACCAGCGTATTTAGGAGCCGCTAAAAAGTGCCAGTAAGCCGGGGAATTAATCATCACTCCGTCACCCGGCTCACCGATCGCTCTTGCTGTCGCGTAAAGAGCCGGCACTAAACCGGGAAGCCAGACGATCCACTCCCGCTCTATGTGCCAGTTATGGAGGTCTCGCATCCTTTTGATAAATACATCGACTAGCTCTTGCGGGATTACAGTGTAGCCGAGCACTCCATGATCAAGGCCTTTACGGATATCATCGAGGATCGCCATAGGCGCCTGAAAATCCATATCTGCCAACCACCCAGAGATAATGTTGGGATCACTGTAGGCGTCCCATTTCTGGCTATTACTTCCAGAGCGGTCGACCGGGGTATCGAAATTTGGAAGAGGATAAGTGGTCATGGTTGGGGGTATAGCATATTGGGGGAGGGGGTGGAATTGGGGGGTTAACGGGGAGTTAATCCCCTAAGGAAGGCCGGCAAAACCCCTCCCTACTGCGAAAGCGGATCTTGAGCTGCTCTTCGAGTTTTCGAGATGGAAAAAAATCCTCAATGTATCACAGTGGATACACTTCCGACCTTCGCTAAAGCTACGGCCGGCGAGATAATGTAGGACCGGACGTAGCCTTGGCGGAGTCTGGTGCGGTTTTTTCCCATCTCGAAAATCGAATATCAACTCAACCTCCACTTTCTCGCTACGGGTAGGTTTTGCCGGCCTTCCCTAATAGGCTTTACATGTTTTTTTCTCCTAATCTTTCTCTTTATCCTGCACCTGCACGGTCAATCCCTAAATAAGCTTTACACGGCCATTCCCACGTGAACGTGCTCGTGCACTTGCTCGTAAACGTACCCGATGTGCCACTTCTACCATCTTAGTTCGGCTTCTGTGTGACCATGAATTCGGGGACGTTTCACGT